>NZ_JBDPLV010000038.1:0-105035 GCF_039871605.1 Acrocarpospora sp. B8E8
GGTACCATCGCAGCATACGATGAGATGGGTCATGATCCCCCCGTGATCCGCCAGAGCCTTGTCGAGGCCGTGGTAATACGTTTCCCGAGCGGGTCCCCAGAGAAACTCGCCAAGAATTCAAGGTTGGGGTTTTCCCCTAGCCTCGATCTTGGCGTGGTCGGCTGAAGGATCAGGGCTGACAGCATTCTCGGATGCTGAGACCGGCCTGGAAACCCCTATCGAGCGTGGCCGTCCTGGGCATCACCAACCTGCCCCCTGGCATGCCCCGGCGACTCGCGGAACTGATCCGTGGCGAACGGTCTATCGAAAACAGAGATCATTACGTGCGTGACGTGGTGTTCCGGGGGGATCACTGCAGAGCCCGCACCGCCTCGCCCCCGTCGATTCTCTCGACCATGCGCAGCCACGCGATCGGCGCGTTTCGCCTGCTCAATTTCACTGCGGATCAGGTGGTGTTTCATTTGCGCCCCTGGACGCCGGATGCTAGTGAGATTGGGGCCGAGATATCCGCTCGATTCCCTGGAGAGTTTTCCGGAATAGCTCATGTCGATCGAGGTCGTGCTGTCCGCATCGCGTTCAAGGCCCAAATTCATGTCGTCATGAGTTTCGTCGACGACCTGAGTGACGGCCCCCGTGCCGTTCAAGAGCGAGCGCACTCTCACATGGCCAGTCACACCAGGCACGAGTCGTTCATGCCCGGCAATTGAGCGACATGGAGTATATAGTCGCCCAATGGATCAATTAACACCTCATACTGTGCGGTCGTTGAGTTCGGATCTTCGTGGGCTCGGGGTTGGGCCCGGAGACGTGGTGATCGTGCACTCGTCGTTGAAGAGCCTTGGGTATGTGGTCGGCGGTGTGCAGGCGGTCATCCAGGCATTGCTCGACGTCCTGGGTCCCGAGGGAACACTTGTGGTGCCGACCCAGACCGGCGACAACAGCGATCCGTCCGGTTGGCGCAATCCGCCGGTGCCCGCGGACTGGTGGCCAGTCGTTCGGGAGGAATCGCCGGGCTACGACCCGTCCCGTACGCCTAGCCAGTGGATGGGAATCATCCCGGAGACGGTCAGAACCTGGCCAGGAGCCAAACGCAGCGCCCATCCTTGGCTGTCGTTCGCGGCCCTCGGGAAGAACGCCGACGTGATCATCGCTGATCACCAACTGGACGACGCGCTGGGCGACAAATCCCCACTTGGGGCCATCTACCGGCTCGACGGAAAAGTCCTACTGCTCGGGGTCGGCCACGACTCCAACACGTCCCTACATCTGGGGGAGTGGCGCCAGGAGTCCCCGCCGCGCGGCCCACATGGCGCCTCCATCCGCCAACCCGACGGAACCAGTCGTTGGGTCACCTGGACCGACGTCCTCGAAGACGAAAGCGACTTCGAACGACTCGGCGCAGCCTTCGAAGAATCGTCTCCCGTATCGATCGGACACGTCGGCAATGCCACCGCCCGCCTGATGCCCCAGCGCGCACTCGTGGACTTCGCCACCACATGGATCGCGAAGAACCGATAACTCCAGGCGCTTTGCTGTCGGGGAATGCCGTTCCCGGTGCCCAGGACAGGATCGAGGCCGCTGTCACGCTGGTGCCGCCGCCAGGCGTCCGGCGTTGCAGCTCCAACTCCAGGAGCCCGGCACCTGCCAGTCCCACCCGATTTGTCAGCCAACGGCCGTTGGTGGTTCGGGAGATCTTGGGGCAGCATGAGCAGCCGGAAGAACCGGCTTCGGTGGGGTGACGTTGTGGGTGGTGCATCGGCGCCGGAGCGGGTGCGGGAGTGGCTGCTCAAAGGGCTGAAGCGGAGTGAGGGCGGGGGCGACTCTCCGTACCATGAGGAGGCGCCTGAGCATCAGCATTCCTGGTGGCAGGTGATGTGCCTGACGGGAGTGGACTACTTCTCCACGTTGGGGTATCAGCCGGGGATCGCGGCTCTGGCCGCGGGGGCGCTCAGTCCGGTGGCGACGTTGCTGCTGGTGGCGTTGACGCTGTTCGGGGCGTTGCCGACCTATCGGGCGGTGGCGGGGGAGAGCCCGCATGGGCTGGGCTCGCTGGCCATGCTGGAGCGGCTGATGCCGGGGTGGAGCGGCAAGTTGCTGGTGCTGTTCCTGCTCGGGTTCGTGGCCACCGCTTTCATCGTGACCATCACCTTGTCGGCGGCCGACGCCACCGCGCATATCCTGCACAATCCCTTTGTTCCGGCGTTCCTGGAGGGGTGGCAGGTCCCGGTCACGCTGGTGCTGGTCGCCGCGCTGGGCGGGGTGTTCCTGGCGGGGTTCAGTGAGGCGATCTCGATCGCGGTGGTGCTGGTCGCGGTTTATCTGCTGATGAATGTGGTGGTGCTGGCGACCGGCGTACAGCATGTGCTGGCTGAGCCGGTCAAGGTCGGCGACTGGCAGGATCTGCTGGCGAGTGACTATTCCAGTCCGATCGCGATGATCGCGGTCTCGCTGTATGTCATGCCCAAACTCGCCCTCGGCCTGTCCGGGTTCGAGACGGGTGTCGCGGTGATGCCGCTGGTCAAGGGTGATCTCGCGGAACGGGTCAAGGGCGCTCGCAAGCTCTTGACGACCGCCGCGCTCATTATGAGCGTCTTCCTGATCGCGTCGAGTTTCGTCACGACCGTGCTCATTCCCGCCGGGGAGTTCGCCGAAGGCGGGTCCGCCAACGGACGTGCGCTGGCCTATCTGGCGCACGAATATCTGGGCGACTGGTTCGGCACCGCCTACGACGTGAGCACGATCGCCATTCTGTGGTTCGCGGGCGCGTCGGCGCTGGCGGGGCTGCTCAACATCGTGCCGCGCTACCTGCCCCGATATGGCATGGCCCCGGATTGGACCCGCGCGGCCCGCCCGATGGTCCTCGTTTTCACCGGGGTCTCCTTTCTCATCACCATCGTCTTCGGCGCCGATGTGGAATCCCAGGGCGGCGCGTACGCCACGGGGGTTCTCGCGCTGATTCTTTCAGCGGCGGTCGCGGTCACCCTCTCCGCCTGGATCAGCCGCCGCACCCGAGCCGCCGGTTTCTTCGGGACGGTGTCGCTGATTCTCGGGTACGCCACTGTCGCCAACATCATCGAACGCCCCGACGGCCTGGTCATCGCCCTGCTTTTCGTCCTGGCCATCGTGGTCACCTCGCTGATCTCCCGCGCCACTCGCTCCACCGAGCTGAGGGTCACCCGGATCACCCTCGACGACCAGGCCCTGCGCTTCGTCCAGCACGGCGGCGAGATCCGCCTGATCGCCAACGAACCCCACGCGCGCGACCAGAAGGAATATGTCGACAAGGCGCGCGAGGCCTGGGAATTACACCGCCTGCGCAGCGCAGAAAGCCTGCTCTTCCTGGAAGTGACCGTCCCGGACGCCTCCGAGTTCGCGGGTGAGTTGTACGTCACGGGCGAGGAACGCCACGGGTTCCGCATCCTGCGCATGGAGAGCCCCACGGTCGCCAACTCCATCGCCGCCCTGCTCCTGCATCTGCGCGACGAGACCGGCAGGATCCCGCACGTCTACTTCCACTGGGCCGCCGAGGGCAACCCGATCGGCGCGCTCCTCCGCTACCTCGTTTTCGGCGGCGGCGACATTCCCCCGCTCACCCGCGAGGTCCTCCGCCAGGCCGAACCCGACGCGGCCCGCCGCCCTCTCGTGCATGTCGGCTGAGCTACCCCCGGAAACCTCGGCGCCGTACCTCGTCGGAGAAGTTCCGGTCGTGATCGGGGAGCACGCCGTCCGTGGTGGAATCCACCAGCTCTACTCGCCCGTCGGCGTAGATCCGGTAGAGCCGGTCGTTGGTCATCCGATGCGTGGCATAACACTCCAGATAGTCGACGCCGAACTTGTACTGGACGTCCCATCCGTTCTGCTCGAATTCTCCGGCGGATTCGCTCAGCTCGGGCAGCGACATTCGGTAACCCGCGAAGTACTCATCGAACGCTCGCTTGATCGCTTCTCTGGTGTTCATCTGTTCCCTAATGCGGTGGCAGTCGTCCTCACGGTGTTGGTGAACGGGTCGACGTGCTCGTCCCACACCTTCTCCAGCAGCATTTCGGCGGAGACCACCGCCCCGCCGGCGCGCAGCAATTCGGCCAGCACGCCGAACTCCTTGCGGGCGAGCGGCACGTAGCGGCCGTCCCGGAACACCTGCCGGTGCGCCCAGTCCAGGCGGATGCCAGCTCGCTCCAGCATGGGCGGATCGGCGGGCCGTACCCTGCGGCCCAGGGCGTGGACGCGGGCGACCAGTTCCTCGAAGGCGAAAGGCTTCGGCAGGTAGTCGTCGGCGCCGAGGGACAGGCCCGCCACCGGGAGCGTACGTCGCCTGACGCGGTGAGCATGATGACGCGCACCAGGGCGCCGTCGGCGACCAGGGCCCTGCACACGTCGTCCCCGTGCATGCCCGGCAGGTCGCGGTCCAGGATGAGCACGTCGTAGTCGTGCACGCGCAGCCGCTCCAGCGCCGACTCGCCGTCGTAGGCGATATCGACGGCGAGTGCCTCGCCCCGTAAGCCCTCACCGATGGAGTCGGCGAGCATGCGCTCGTCCTCGGCGACCAGCACCCGCACGACAGCCCCCTGATCTTGGATCGCGCCAGCCTGCCAGAGGTGGCATAACGCGGACATAACCGGATTCGGTCACGCCAAGGTTATCCATCGATCGCTGGACTGCCCCTCACGGCGACGGGACCCGCCCGGCGCCCTGATCGGGGGCTCCACCATGCTTGTCTCCACCGTGGACCAGGGCAGACCGCCCTTCACGCACGGGATCTTCGCCATCGTGCTCGTCCTCGCGGGCGCGCTTCGCTGCCTCGTCATGCTGGGGTACGACACCGCACTGGACTTCGACCACCGCTACGTGCTGCCCGCGATCCCGATGGCCTGCCTCGCCGCCGCACTGGCCGTCCCGAGCCTGGCCGCGCGCCTGCGCCAAACCCGGACGAGCCCATCCGGGGCGCCGGACGATGCGCGTGTCATGGTGACCGTTAACTCGGGGGGGCGGCAACCTTTGATTACGAGCACTCAACAGGACGACTACTTGGCCCGCGCCGCCGGGGGGAGATCGCTCTCGGTGACAGGTAAGCCCTTGGTGGTGTCATCGGTCATGGCGGTTTCCAGGTCGACGACGTCGGCGAGGTCGGCGCCGGTCAGGTCCGCGCCGCGCAGGTCGGCTTCGGTGAGCCGGGCCCCGGTCAGGTCGGCGCCCCTCAGACTGGCGTTGGAGAACGTCGTATAGGTCAAGTCGCATCCGGCGAGCAGTGCGTTGTCGAGATTGGCGCCGGCGAAGCGGAATCGGCTCAGGTCGAAGCCGGTCAGGTCCGCGCCGCGTAGGTCTACCTGCTCCAATTCGATGCTGTATCCGGGCTCCACCATGGTGCGACGGGCCAAGACCGCGATCGCCCCGGCCACATCGTCACGAAGCTCGCCATGGCGAGAGGCCCGCTCAGCGTCGGTATGCGCGGGTTCGGATGGCGGCCATGGCGCCTGCTGCCGGATGAAGGAGGCCAGGAGCGCGGCGACGTGTCCGCGGTAGTGCGGCGCGGTCTCGGCGATCTGCTCCATCGCATATACCCCGCCATGCCGGACGCTGGTCTTTTCACTGGCCAAGTGCTCGATGGCCTTGGTGAACAAGTCGATGAACTGTCCCTCCCTGCTGGTGCTGACCTGCCGCATCGTCATCACCGCGCCCAGCGCGATGCCCCCGAGAGCCAGAAGGCCGCCGAGCCCCTGGAGCAGGGTCGAGCGCACATCGTTCTCCGCCCGGAGCCGATCGGCCGCGGCGAGCGCCGACGCGGTGTGATCACCGAGGGAGTACTGGACGAGCCAGGTCGGCAGGAATGCAAGAGATCCGAGGAACACCGCGATGATCGCGATGACTGTCACGGTGACGAGCACAGGTAGACGCATGACCGATCATCGCTGCGTGACGCACAGATGTTCCTCCTCACACGTAGGAGGTGAGAAGGCGGCTTCTCATTTGAAGCGAGCTCAGAGGACGTCGCCGTGGAGGACCTTGATGACCTGATCGCGGACCTGTTGCAGGCCGACGCCCAGAGCCTCTGTTCCATCCATATGCAGGAGGCCGAGCAGGAGATGCTCGGTGCCGACATACCGGTGCCCGAGCCCGGCAGCCTCACGGCGGGCCAGCTCCGTGAGGTGGACCAGGTCTGCGTTTATCGCTCGGGTGCGCGTGCCGCCGAGGTCGACGCCGAGACTGTTGAGCGTCATGACGGCCACGCCCTCATCCAGGCGGGCAAGGCCCATCAGCAGGTGATCGGCGGTAACACGGTCATGGCCCCGAGCCCTTGCCTCCTGCTCGGCCAAGTCCAGCACCCGCCGAGCACGAGTCGTCAGAAGGCGCTCCAGGGGTTGATGAAGAGCCGTCTTCCTCAGCATGGCGCCTCCGTTGCCCTCAGTCGCGGCCCATCCAGGTGGCCACGTCGGCCTGGTTGCCCTCGGCCAGTGTCCACCACGCGGGGGCGCACTCGTCGCTAACACGTCGGTATGCCCACTCGTGGCGAACCATGCCCGCTGCAGGAGCTCTTCGCGGCGCGGACGTTGGCGGCCGATCTGGTGTCGCTGAGCGCCGAATCCCGGAGGAGATTGTCCTCCAATGGGTGGATACCGGCCGGATCGCTCCCCTAGCCTCGTGTCGTGGTCGTGCACGAGCTTTCTCCTATCGACGCGCGTCGCATCGCTGTGCGCGCGCAGCTCTTGGACAGTTCGCGGCCGGTTGAGCTGCTTGATGTGGTGCGCCATCTGACGCTGTTGCAGATCGACCCGATCGCCGCCATCGCGCCGAGTGCGGACCTTGTGGCGTGGAGTCGCCTCGGGTCGTCGTACGCACCGGCTGACTTAAGCACGGCGCTGGAGAACAGGACGTTGCTGGAGCTTCGAGCGATGATCCGGCCCAGCGAGGATCTCGCCCTGTACCGCGCCGAGATGGCCGAGTGGCTCGGACCCGGACAACTGCTTCCTTGGCAGGAGTACCGCCGCGACTGGGTGCGCGCCAACGACGCGTGCCGTCTGGACATTCTCGATCGGCTCGGTTCCTCGGGGCCGCTGCCGTCGCGCGATCTTCCGGACACGTGCAAGGTGCCGTGGAAATCGACCGGGTGGACCAACAACCGCAACGTCACGCAGCTGCTGGAGTTCATGGTCGTGCGAGGCGAGGTCGCCATCGCTGGACGCAGCGGCCGCGACCGGCTGTGGGACCTGGCGACGCGGGTCTACCCCGATGAGCCGGTGGTCCCCGCCGAGGAGGCGGTCCGCATCCGCGACCAACGACGGCTGCGCGCGCTGGGCATCGCCCGCGCCCGAGGGCCGCAATGTCCGGTTGAACCCATGGACGTGAGCGAGGCCGGCGAGCCGGCCGTGGTCGAGGGGGTCAAGGGCACGTGGCGAGTCGACCCAACCCTGCTGAGCCAGCCGTTCTCCGGGCGCGCGGCATTGTTGTCACCTTTCGACCGGCTCATCCATGACCGCAAGCGCACCCTTGAACTCTTCGGCTTCGACTACCAGCTGGAGATGTACAAGCCCGCTGCCAAGCGCCGCTGGGGGTACTTCGCCCTGCCGATCCTGTACGCCGACCAGCTGGTGGGCAAACTCGACGCCACCGCCGACCGAAAGGCCGGAGTACTGCGGATCGACGCGATCCACCAGGACATCCCCTTCACCAAGACCATGACCGCTGCAATCGATCGCGAGATCAAGGACCTGTCTCACTGGCTCGAACTGGACCTCACGCTGCCCCGCTGAGTGCACACCGCACGTGTCCGGCCAAACCCCAGCGAAGCGCTAGGTATTCGACTCGGCCGTGGTCACCGCTCCGTCACCCGCTCGAACCACTTTGCCGACCCTAGGGATCTTCGTGTGACTGGTAGCACGCGCGGCTGGGAAGGGCCGAGCGCCAGCGACGTGCGGTTGGGCGGAGCCGAGCGCCAGCGACGCGGTAGGCCCAGCGCCAGCGTTCTAAAGGGAGGGTGGGTGGGAGAGCCGCTTACTGGTGTAAGCGTCGATTTCGTGGAGCAGGGTCGATTTGCCTTGAGGGTCGAGGAAGGAGGCGTGGACTGCGTTTTTGGCCAGGTCTGCGATGCCGTTGGGGTCAAGGTGGAGGAGGTGGGCGGCGACGGCGTACTCCTGGTTGAGGGTGGTGCCGAACATGGGTGGGTCGTCGGAGTTGATCGTCACCGGGACCCCGGCCGCGACGATGGTCGGGAGTGGGTGTTCGGCGAGGGAGGGGACGGCCTTCGTGCAGACGTTGGAGGTTGGGCAGATCTCCAGGGGGATGGCGTGTTCCGCGAGGTAGGTGAGGAGTTTCGGGTCCTGGGCGCTGGAGATGCCGTGGCCGATGCGTTCCGCGCCGAGGTGGTTGATGGCGTCCCAGATCGTGTCCGGGCCGGTGGTCTCGCCGGCGTGCGGGACGGAGTGAAGTCCGGCGGCGCGGGCTTGGTCGAAGAACGGGGCGAACTGGGCTCGGGAGATGCCCGCTTCCGGGCCGCCCAGGCCGAAGCTGACCAGGCCGTCGGGACGCTGGTCGAGGGCGATGCGCAGGGTACGCTCCCCGGAGATCCCGATCTCGCCGGGAATGTCGAAACACCAGCGCAGGACCGTGCCGTGATCGGCTTCGACGCGCCGGCGGGCGTCCTCGATGACCTCGCAGAACTGCGCGTCGGGGATGCCGTTGAGCAGGTGGATGTAAGGCGTGACGGTGAGCTCGGCGTAGCGCACATTCTGGGCGGCCAGGTCGACGCCCACACCGTGGATCAGCGTCCAGAGATCCTCGGGATCCCTGACCAGATGCACCACCGAGGTATACACCTCGATGAAGTGCGCGAAGTCGCGAAAGTCGAAGAAAGCGGCGAGCTGCTCCGGGTCGGCCGGGACGATGGTGGAGCCCTCGTGGCGGGCGGCCAGTTCGGCGACGATGCGGGGGGAGGCCGAGCCGACGTGGTGTACGTGCAGCTCGGCTTTCGGGAGTCCGGCGATGAACTCCGTGAGGTCGATCGTGGTCATCGCATGACGGTAACAATCAGCACGGCGTACCGGCCAATTTCTGACACGAATATGTTAGCTTCCGCCGGGGAGCTCGCTGAGGGTCACCGTCACCGTTCTCTCGCCGGTCTCGCCCAGGTATTCCACCTTGACCTGTTTGCCCGGGCTGAGGGTGGCGAGCACCTGGGCGAGCGCGGTCGTGGTGGGAGTCGGGGAGCCGTTGACGCTGAGTATCACGTCGCCGGGCCTGATTCCGGCCTTCGCCGCGCCGCCGCCGGGGGTGATCGCGCCGACCGCGACGCCGATGGGTTCACCGTCGTCGCCGATTGCCGTACCGACCCGGACGCCGAGGGCGGCGCGGTGGGTGTTGACCACCTTGCCCTGCCTGATGAGCTGGTTGGCGATGTCGCTCGCGGTGGCGCTCGGGATGGCGAAGCCGATCCCGTTGGCGGCGCCGAGCTTCGGGTCGGTGGCGGCCAGGGTCGGGATGCCGACCACCCGGCCGGACAAGTCCACCAGCGCGCCGCCGCTGTTCCCCCGGTTGATCGCCGCCGAGGTCTGGATCGCGTCCGCGATCGTCGCGCCCGGCGCGCCGTCGTCGTCCTGCCCCGATACGGTACGGCCCAGGGCGGACACGATGCCCTGCGTCACCGTGCCGGAGAAGCCCAGCGGGTTGCCCATGGCCAGCACCATCTGGCCGACCCGCAGATTCGCCGAGTCACCGAACGCGGCCGGCGCCAGCCCGTGGTCGTCGGCGACCTTGATCACCGCGAGATCCCCGGCCGCGAACGTGCCGACCAGCGTCGCGGACCTGGCCTGCCCGCCGGTGGCAAGCGTCACCTGAAACTCGCGGGCATCGCCCACTACATGGGCATTTGTCACGATATGACCGTGGGTGTCGAAGACCACGCCAGAGCCGAGACCGGTTCCGGTGGTGATCTGGACAATGGACGGGAGGACCCGCTTGATGACCTGTTCGTACGCGGATTCCATCGCCACCGCGGCGGCGGGCGGGCGCACGCCCTGACTGTGGTTCTGACTCGGGGCACTGACGGCAGGGCTCGCGGGGGTCGCCCCGGTGGTGTGCGACGGCGCGGTACAGGCTGCCGTGGCGACCACCAGGACCAGCGCCAGGGGCCCCGTCGACCTGGCCGTCACCTGGGTGATCACCGGTGAGATTCTCATGTCGGACTGTCTATCCAGGTGCGTCCTGGGATGCCAGGAACCACGTCGTGATGGAGCGTGACAACGTGAGGGCACGATCATGACTTCTGGCGTAATCTGCGGACATGACGGACGAACAGGGCAGCCCGCGGCGGCCGTTCATCCGTTCCTACGACGCGCCGACGACGCCACTCCCGAAGGTCAGTCCGGAGGAGTTGCGGCGGCTCGCGTTCCCGGAGCGGCAGCCGCCCCCGCGCCGGAGCTTCGGCGACATTCCCATGCGAATCGTCTATGTCGTCTGCGCGGTCAGCATCGGCCTCGCCGTGGTCGTGTTCGTGCACGCCCTGCGCGCCGACGACCAGCCCCCGGGCACGGTCGAGGTCCAGCGCGCCGCCCAGGCAACCCCGTCCGCGCCCGCGTCCCCCACGGCCAGCCCATCGCCGAGCGCCACCCCGATCACACTGCCCCGGGTTCCGGCGTCCCGCAGCATGACCGTGTTCCCCGGCTCCGGCACCACGATCGCCTCGCTCGTCACCGACGAGAAGTCCGGCATCTCCTACGCCAAGTTCGCCGCGCCCTGGCGGTCGGTGAAGCCCGACCCGTTCCAGTTCCGGCAGAAGGCGGGCGAGGCCATCATCGCCTCGGGCCCGCTCCCCGGCGCCGACCCCGGCCCCCTCCGCGACCAGGCCGACTACCGCAAGGTCGCCACCCGCGCCGCCCGCTGGACCCTGCGCTACCAGCCCGAGGGCAGCACGCTCCGCTGGACCGCCTCCCAACCCGTCCGGTACGGCAACGGCTGGCTGCTCGGCTACCGCGTGACCTACCAGGTCGAAGGCGAGAAGCGTACGTCGGAGGCGATCGTCGCGCTGGTGGAGACCGGTCGGAACAAGCCCGCGATGCTGTTCGCCTCGGTCCCCGGCACCAAGCCCGAACTCCACCACGACCTGAACATGCTCGTCTGGACCCTGCGCCCGCTGTGACATGGCTGCGCCTCCGACGCGGCGGGCTCGGCCGCTCCTGAGCCTGTGTCTTCCCTCGTCTCTCCGGCCGCTCCGCGACCTGCGTTCCTCAGTCCAGACACAGGCGCGGCCGAGACCTAGCCATTCACGAAGCTTCTTCTAGAATATGATTCTGCGCATCGTACGAATGTGGAGGGTCAGATGGCGATCGGGCTGAGCGAGGAGCACGAGGCACTCCGGGAGTCGGTGGCCGGCTGGGCGGATCGTTTCGTCCCGGCCGACGTCGTCCGCCACGCCGTCGGCGCCGAAGCGGAGGAGCGTCCCGCGTTCTGGCCGGCCCTCGCCGACCAGGGACTGCTCGGCCTGCACGTGCCAGAGGAACACGGCGGTTCCGGGTACGGCCTGCTGGAGGCCGCCGTCGCCATCGAAGCCCTGTCCGAGCGGATCGTGCCGGGGCCCATCGTCCCGACCGTTCTGGCCAGCGCGTCGATCTTGGCCGCGGACGGGAAAGCACAGGCGGAGCTGCTGCCCGGCCTCACGGATGGCACCCTGACCGGCGCGGTCGCGCTTGACGGGGAGCTCAGCGGCGTGTGGGCCGATGGCGTGCTGACCGTGTCCGGGTCGGCCGAGCCCGTGCTGGGCGGGACGCTGGCCGACGTGCTGGTGTTGCCGGTGGCCACGGAGCGGGGGCAGGAGTGGGTGGCGATCGACGCCGCGCTCGCCACGGTCACGCCGATCAAGGCGCTCGACCTGACCCGCGGGGTGGCTCGGGTGGAGCTGGCGGCGGTAGCCGTACCGGGCGAAAAAGTGCTGGACGGGCTGGACCTGGCGGCCGTGCGGGAGCTGGCCGCGGTGCTGCTCGGGGCGGACGCGGCCGGGGTCGCGCAGTGGTGCGTGCGGGCGGCGGCGGAGTACGCGAAGGTGCGCGTGCAGTTCGGGCGGCCGATCGGGCAGTTCCAGGGGATCAAGCATAAGTTGTCCCGGATGCTGGTCGCGTTGGAGCAGGCGCGGGCGACCGTGTGGGAC
Source organism: Acrocarpospora sp. B8E8 (assembly GCF_039871605.1). Taxonomy (NCBI): domain Bacteria; kingdom Bacillati; phylum Actinomycetota; class Actinomycetes; order Streptosporangiales; family Streptosporangiaceae; genus Acrocarpospora; species Acrocarpospora sp. B8E8. The sequence goes on from NZ_JBDPLV010000038.1 coordinate 12,131, forward strand.
GCGACCCGGGCCGAAGGGGAGGAGCGTGCCTTCGCGGCGGCGATCGCCGGGCAGGTCGCCCCGGACGCGGCCGTTCAGTGCGCCAAGGACGCGATCCAGACTTTTGGCGGTATCGGGTACACGTTCGAGCATGACGCGCATCTCTACTTCCGCCGGGCGCTGACGATCCGGGCACTGCTCGGTGTCTCCGCGGAATGGGCTGAGCGGGTGGCTTCGCTGGCTTTGTCCGGTATTTCGCGGGAGATGCGGCTGGAGTTGCCCGAGGACGCCGAACCGCTGCGGGAGCGCATTCGGGGCGAACTCGCGGAAATCGGGGCGCTTGAGGGTGTCGAGCAGAAGCGTGCCCTGGCCGCCGCCGGGTTCGTGATGCCGCATCTGGGCAGGCCGTGGGGGCGCGACGCCAAGCCGCTTGAGCAGATCATCATCCAGCAGGAGCTCAAGGCGGCGGGCATCAAACTGCCTGTGATGATCATCGGTGCGTGGGTGGTGCCGTCCATCGCCACGTACGGCACTGCGGAGCAGCAGGACCGATTCCTCCCCAAGACACTCAGCGGGGAGATCATGTGGTGCCAGCTGTTCTCGGAGCCAGGGGCGGGGTCGGATCTCGCGTCCGTACAGATGAAAGCGGAACGTGTTGAAGGGGGCTGGCGGCTCAACGGACAGAAGACCTGGACGTCGGTGGCGCATGTCGCCGAGTGGGGGATCTGTATCGCGCGGTCGTCCAATGAAGGGCCCAAGCACGATGGCATCACCTATTTTCTCGTCGACATGAAAGCGCCCGGGGTGACCGTTCGCCCGTTGACGGAGATGACCGGGGAGAACCTGTTCAACGAGGTTTTCCTGGACGATGTCTTCATCGGGGACGATCTCGTGGTCGGGGAGGTCAACCAGGGGTGGAAGGTGGCCAGGAACACTCTCTCCAACGAGCGCGTGTCCCTGTCCTCCGGCGCGGGTGGAACCGGTTCTTCTGTGCCCGATCTGCTCGGGCTCGCCGGTCGGCTCGGCCGCGACCTGAACCCGGTGGAACGGCAGACTCTGGCGCAAGTGGTCGCCGAAGGCCATTCCATCAACGCTCTGTCGCTGCGGGTGACGCTCAAGCAGTTGGCGGGCACCGAACCTGGCGCGGACGCCTCGGTGCGCAAGTTGCTGTCCACCTCACATGCGCAGCATGTCGCGGAATGCGCGGTGGATCTGGTCGGATCCGCGGCCGTGACGGCCGCCGACTGGAAGCTGGGCGACGGCGGGTACTGGAACCGCGCCGTCCTCGCCACTCGCGCGATGACGATCTACGGAGGCACCACGGAAGTCCAGCTCAACATCATCGCCGAACGTATGCTCGGCCTTCCCCGCGATCCGGAGCCGGGCAAGTAGAGCAAAGGTTCTAGAGTAGAACGCGTTGCAGTTTTCGTGGTTTGCCTCGTACGGTTAGGGCATGCGAACGCGGGTCACGGACATGTTCGGGATCGAGTTTCCGATTTTCGCCTTCAGCCATTGCCGGGATGTGGTCGCGGCGGTCAGCAGGGCCGGGGGCATGGGAGTGCTCGGGGCGCTCTACTTCACGCCGGAGGAGCTCGAAACCGAGCTGAAGTGGATCGACGAGAACGTCGGGGGCATGCCCTACGGGGTTGACGTGGTCATGCCCGCGTCGTACGAAGGGGCGGATCTTGGGGTGGATTCGCCTGAGGATCTGCTGGGACGGTTGCAGGGGATGATTCCCGCCGGGCATCGGGCCTTTGTGGATGATCTGCTGGAGAAGCACGGCGTTCCTGCTTTGAGCGGGGACGACGCCGGGCGGGGGCTACTCGGGTGGACCGACACGACCGCGCGGCCGCAGGTAGAGGTGGCTCTACGGCATCCGATCGCCCTGCTGGCCAACGCGCTCGGCCCGCCTCCGGCCGACGTGGTCGAGCAGGCGCATGCCGAGGGCGTCAAGGTCGCGGCGCTGGCGTCCACGCCCCGGCACGCGATCAAGCAGGTCGAAGTCGGGGTGGACGTGGTCGTCGCCCAAGGAACCGAGGCAGGCGGTCACACGGGTGAGATCTCCACCATGGTGCTGATCCCGCAGGTCGTGGACGCGGTAGACGTCCCGGTGCTGGCCGCCGGTGGAATCGGCGACGGCCGTCAGATGGCAGCGGGCATGGCCCTCGGCGCCGAGGGCGTCTGGACCGGCTCGATCTGGCTCACCGTCGAGGAAGCCGACACCCCCGAAATGGCCAGACAACGCATCCTCGCCGCCACCTCCCGCGACACCGTCCGCTCCCGCTCCTGGACCGGCAAACCCGCCCGCCTCCTCAAGAACGAGTGGACCGACGCCTGGGAGTCAACAAACTCCCCAGGCACCCTCCCCATGCCCCTGCAGTTCATGCTCGTCTCCGACGCGTTACGTCGCATCGGTCGCTCCGACGCGGCCGAACTGGCCACCTTCCCGGCCGGCCAGATCATCGGCACGATGAACCAGGTCAAGTCCGCCCGGCAAGTCGTGTTCGAAATGGTCGAAGGCTATGTGGAAGCGATGGACCGCCTTGGCCGGATAACAGAGGATTAGCTGCGTGGTTGTATAGCACGTTATCCCAACAGCCAAAACCGCACTGTGGCGTCATAACTGGAGGTCGCCAGCAGTTGGCCTTCGAGATGGAAGGCTACTCCGCTGACGGGCCTGGTGTGTCCGGTGAGGGTTTGCCGATCTGTCGTCCGGTGGCCGGGTTTCACAGTCGTACCGTCTTGTCGCCGCTGGTGGTGCGAGATCGCGGCCGCCGGTCGCGGCGGCGGCGTTGCCACGCGGAGTCGGGGCACGAACTACATCATGGGCGGCGCGAGCCGTGTGGTGATGGGCACCGAACACGGCCGCATCCTGGCCTGAGTCGATCAGATCGGAGACATGGCGAGCGGTCCAGTCGGGGTCTGGTGCGTGATGAGCACTACGATTGGCCGGTGAGCAGGGATCGCATTGTCAAGGTCCATGCACGGCGGACCTGAACGTGCCTGGGGGTGGACATGGCTGCGGTGGTTCGTCTGCAAGCCACCAGTATCCGCCCGAGCGATCTGGTCGGGCTCGCACGTGTCGGCAGGATCAGAATGCCGGTGTTTCAACGTTCCTATCGGTGGGATCGCAGTGATGTCGTCCATCTCTTCGACAGTATTCTGCGTGGCTATCCGATCGGGAACCTGCTGCTCTGGCAGCGTCCGGCGGTCGCGGGGACGGTGGTCATCGGCCATCTGAGCATCGCGGCTCCGGCGGTGGGCGACGCCTATTGGGTGGTGGATGGGCAGCAACGGATCACCAGCCTGGTGGGTGCGCTCTCCGCGACCGAGGAAACGGTTGATCCGCGATTCCGGATCTATTTCGACCTGACGCGCGGTGAATTCGTTTCGCTCTCCCGTCGGACGCCGCCTGGGATTGACCAGGTGCCGGTGGCCGACCTGATCAGCGCCACCCGGATGAATTCCTGGATCCAGGCCCGGCCGCAGTTGGATTCGGAGCAGATCACGCTGGTGTACAGGCTGTACACAGCGGTCGGCGTCTACCGGATCCCGATGTATGTCGTCGGCAGCGAGGATGAGAAGGTAGTTCGAGAGATCTTCGAGCGAGTGAACACCTTCGGCAAACCATTGAGAAGCGCCGAGATCTTCAATGCGCTGCACTCCGTCTCCGCCGAGCAGCGACCCAGCGACCTCTTCACCTTCGCCGCGAGTTTCAAGACACTGGGATTCGGCGGCTTGCCCGAGTCGATTATCAGACAGAGCATCCTGGCCGTCCGCAGCCCAGATATTGACCGCGACTTCGGCACGGCGTTCAAGGACGACGAGGAGACGCACCAGATCTTCGTCGACGCCGAGATCGCGCTCGGATACGTCGTCGACTTCCTTCGCGATGAGGCCGACATCCCGCACATCGAGCTGCTGCCCCGCATCTACCACGTCCCGGTTCTGGTCAGGTTCATGGCGCAGTTCGGCCCGCCTGCGGGGCGCACCGCGGAATTGCTGCGCAGGTGGATCTGGCGAGGCGCGATTCTCGGCTCGGCGGAAAGCGTGACCGCCAGCGTGCAGCGAGGTGCGCGTGCCGTCCACACGGACCCGGTCGCCAGCGCGGGCCGACTCCTCGAACTGCTCCCCGAACGGAAAAAGGGGTCGGGATGGCAGCCAGATCTTTCCCACACGAGAATCAACGCCGCGCAGGCAAAGGTGAACATCCTGGGGCTTCTGTCCAGGAAGCCCAGGCGGCTCGCCATGCATCCCGATAAGATTGGCGAACCGGTTGACATCAATGAGCTCCTCGAATTCGGAGTGCCGCTGGCGCCGATCCTTCCCCCCTCCAACGAACTGAGTCTTGGCATGGCCAACCGCGTTATCAACCCAGGAGAGCCCACGGTCACAGTGGATGAACTGCTGATGAGCCGTGACATTGACGAGCAGATCTTGTTCAGCCAGTGTATGGACGCCGATTCAGTCGAGTTGTTGAGGAGAGGAGACCCGAGCGGATTCCTGCAAAGGCGCGCCACGATAGTGACCAAGGTCATCGCCGACAATGTGCAGCGTCATGCTCTGTTCGGATTTCGTGATGGCCCGGGCGTGAGGGCGCTATTCGATGAGGATGAAGAGCTTGGCTAGCAGCGCGACCGCAGGTGTCTTTCTGGGTGAACGCCGGGTGGGAACGCTCGGCTATCTCGACGGAAACACCTGGTTCGACTACGAGGACATCGCGCCGGAACATCCGGTTTTGGGGCAGGGCTTCGAGTCCAATCCTGAGCGGCGCAGAACGGCGAGCGGTTCGATTCCCAAGTGGTTCGCGAACCTGCTGCCTGAGCCGGGAAGCGGGCTGCGAGATCTGATCAGCCGTGAACTCGGCCGGTCGAGCCCGCACGATTTCCAGGTGCTGCTCTTCCTCGGCGAGGACCTGCCGGGTGCCGTTCGGGTCGTCACAGAATCGGATACCTCCACCATCCCCGAACTGACCAAGGGGGCGGACCGCGACCGGCTTGGGAATGTGCGGTTCTCGCTGGCCGGGGTGCAGGCGAAATTCTCCGTGCGATGGGAGGGTAAAGGTCTGGTGCTGCCGATGTCGGGACAGGGTGGCGACTGGATTGTGAAGCTACCCGATCGACGTTTCCCCGATGTCCCGGCCAATGAGTTCGCCATGCTCAGCTGGGCCAGGCTCGCCGGCGTGGACGTGCCGGAGATCAAGCTGTTCACCGGCGCGGAACTATTCGGCCTGCCCGGCGGGCTGATCGCCGCACACGAATTGGCTTTCGCTGTCCGGCGCTTCGACAGAACGTCCGGAGGCCGCGTTCACCAGGAAGACTTCGCCCAGGTCCGCGAGGTTTCTGTCGACACAAAGTACGACAACGCCACCTACGGCGGGCTGGCCCGGGTCGTCAAAGCAGTGTGCCCGCAGGACATCGACGAGTACATTCGCAGGCTGACCACCATCGTGGTGATTGGCAACCTCGACGCGCACCTGAAGAACTGGACATTGCGCTACCCCGACGGTCGGACCGCACGTCTCTCGCCCGCGTACGACTTCGTCTCCGTTTCCGCCTACAGCGAGTTCAGGACCGAGGAACTAGCCTTCCCGGTGAACGGGGGGAAGATCGCCAAGCTCGTGAGCCTGGACAATTTCCGTCATCTCGCCAACCGTGCCGAACTTGACGTGGAACGGGTCAGTGGCGTTGTGACCCAAACTGTCACGGCTCTTCTGGACACCTGGCCGCAGGTTAAGCGCGACACCCTGGTTCCCGCGTTCGTGCGTGACCACATCGATCACCGCCTCAAGTCATTGCCGCTGGTCACCCGGCGTTAGGCGCCTTCGTAGCGTGGGGGGCGCTTTTCGCGGAAGGCGCGGGAGCCCTCTTTGGCGTCTTCTGAGGCGATTACTGGCCAGCCGAGGTTGTCGGAGATTTTTAGGGCTTCTTCTTCGGGGAGGGCGAGGGTTTCGCGGTAGGTGCGGAGGATGGCTTGGACGGCGAGAGGGCCGGAGGAGGCTATGTCTTCGCCTAGTTCGATGGCTTTGGGGAGGGCTTGGCCGTCGGGGACGATCTGGTTGATCAAGCCCATGCGGTACGCCTCGGGGGCCGTGATGGCGCGGCCGGTGAGGAGGAGGTCCATGGCGAAGGCGTACGGGATTTGGCGGGGGAGGCGGACGGCGCTGCCGCCCATGGGGAAGAGGGCGCGTTTGGCCTCGAAGAGGCCGAGGGTGGCGGATTCGGCGACGACGCGGAGGTCGGTGCCGACGAGGAGTTCGGTGCCGCCGGCTACGGCGTAGCCTTCGATGGCGCTGATGATGGGTTTGGTGGGCATGTCCTCGCGGAGGAGGCCCTTCCAGTGGAAGTTGGGGATTTCGGCGGCGCGCTGGCGGACGCGGTCGTCGGTGGAGGGGGCGCCCATGGCTTTGAGATCGGCGCCCGCGCAGAAGGTGTTGTTCGCGCCGGTGAGGATGCCGACGCGGACGCCGGGTTCGGCGGAGATGTAGGCCCAGGCTTCGGCCATGCCGATGAGCATGTCGGTGGAGAGGGCGTTCCTGGCTTCGGGGCGGTCCATGGTGACGATGACGAGATGGCCGTCGCGTTCCACCCGGCAGTGGGGGGTGCTGATGGGCAGAAGTTCCACGAATGCCTCCTCAGGCAACCAAGCGTAGACAGCCGCCGACCAGACGCAGGCGACCCGCCGTTGCGGCTGTCCAGCTCACGACGCTCCTGTTAGTAGAACCCGTTCTGTCTCGCGGTGGCGACGTCCGCCGCGAGGCGTTCATCCCCGCGGCAGTCGCCTCCGTCCGTGCACGTGGCCATGCGCTTGACCCAAGCGCTTGTTCGACGATGCTCGACCGGGTTAATCTGCCGCAAGGTAGAACAGATTCTCGTTTGTGTTTCCCGCGCGGACAAGGGAGTTCCGGATGGGTTCGCTCGGATTCTGGAGGCTCGCACAGGCCGATCCCGAGTGGATCGCGGCCGTCGATCCGGATGGGACGGAGCATTCGGCGGGTGAGTTGCTGTCCCGGGCCAATCGTCTCGTGCACGGGCTGCGCGAGTTCGGGCTGCGGCCGGGGGATGGCATCTGCGGGCTGGTACCGAACGGGGTGGAGGGTCTCATCCTGTATCTGGCGGCGCTGCAGGCGGGGTGGTATTACACGCCGATCAACTGGCATCTCACCGGTCCGGAGATCGCCTACATCGTGGCCGACAGCGAGGCGAAGGCGTACTTCGTGCATGAACGTTACGCCGAGGAGGGTACGCGCGGCGCGGGGGACCTGGCGCCGGAACGCCGCTTCGCTTTCGGCGCCGTTGACGGTTTCCGCCCGGTCGCGGATCTGATCGAGGGCCGCCCGGACACGCTGCCGCCGGATCGTACGGCAGGCGCGAGCATGCACTACACATCCGGCACGACCGGCAAACCGAAGGGCGTACGCCGCCCGCTCAGCGGTCTGGATCCGGATGAGGGCGCGGAACTGATGACCTTCCTGCTCACCCTGTTCGGCATGACCCCCGGCAGGCCCAACGCCCACCTGGTCACCTCCCCGAACTACCACACCGCCGTCACCCAGTTCGGCGGCACCGCCCTGCACATGGGCCACACCCTCGTCTACATGGACAAGTGGGAAGCCGAAGAGACCCTGCGCCTTTGCGAGCGTTACCGGGTCACCAACTCCCACATGGTCCCCACCCACTTCAAACGGCTGCTTTCCCTCCCCGAAGAGGTCAGGCACCGCTACGACCTCTCCTCGCTGCGCTGGATGATCCACGCCGCCGCGCCGTGCCCTGTCCCGGTCAAGCAGCAGATGCTCGATTGGTGGGGCGATGTCGTGTACGAGTACTACGCGGCCACCGAAGGCGGCGGAACCATCGCCAGCCCGCAGGACTGGAAGAAACATCCAGGAACCGTCGGAAAGGCCTGGCCGATCAGCGAACTCCTCATCGTGGACGAAGAACTCGAAGAGGTCCACACCGGCACACCCGGCACGATCTACATGAAGATGATGGGCCTCCGCTTCGAGTACAAAGGCGACCCCGCCAAAACCGAGGCGAACCGCCTGCGCGACTACTTCACCGTCGGCGACATCGGCTACCTGGACCAGGACGGCTTCCTGTTCCTCTGCGACCGCAAAGCCGACATGATCATCTCCGGCGGAACCAACATCTACCCCGCCGAGATCGAGAACGAACTGCTCATCCACCCCAAAGTCGCCGATGTCGCCGTTTTCGGTATTCCAGATGACGAATGGGGCGAGCAGATCAAGGCCGTCATCGAGGCCGCCCCCGGTGCGACCCCCGGCCCGGAACTCGCCGACGAAATCTTGGGCTCTTTGCAAGGACGCCTGTCCAGGATGAAATGGCCCAAGACAATCGACTTCATCGACGAGATGCCCCGCGAGCCCAATGGCAAGCTGCTCAAACGCAAACTCCGGGCGCCCTACTGGGAAGGCCGTGACCGTGCCATCTGACGTGACCACGCCGGTAAACGGCGGGTCCTGGCGTGAACGCGGATCCTTGCGTGTACGCGGCATCTGGCGTGAATGTAGGTCTGGCGTGAATGCGGCACCCGACGTGAAGGCGCTCCAAACATGACCACGGAATCTGAACTGTCAGCGACCTACGTCCTGGAGTTCCCCGGCGGCTACACCAGGACCACGGGACCGGTGATCGGCCGTTTCCTGACCGAATTGCGCGACGCCCGGATCGTGGGCGTACGGACCGCCGACCAGCGCACCCTCGTCCCCCCGCTGGAATACGACCCCCACACCGGCGACCCGGTAACCGAGGAATTCGTTCAGGTCGGCCCGGCGGGAACGGTCGCCGAATGGGTCTGGGTGCAGGCGCCGCGCAAGAACCACCCTCTCGACCACCCCTTCGCCTGGGCATTGATCAAACTCGACGGCGCCGACACCACCCTGGTGCACGCGGTGGACGCGGACCACAAGAAGGCGATGCGCCCAGGACTCCGCGTGCGCCCCCGCTGGCGCGCCGAACGAATCGGCCAGATCACCGACATCGAATGCTTCGTCCCCGAAGTCACGATGATCGTCTCCCCGGTCCGCGCCGAATACACGATCACACCCGGCCGGGCGCTCACCCGCTTCCTGGAAGGCGTGCGCGACGGCGTCTTCCTCGCGGGACACTGCGCGACCTGCGACAAGGTCTACGTCCCCTACCGCATCTCCTGCCCCGAATGCGGCTCCCTGATCGCGGCGGAACGCCAGGTCTCCGACACCGGGACAATCACCACATTCGCCATCAACAACCTGCCCGACCCCCGCGCCCCCCAGGTGCCCTTCGTCTCCGCGTACATCCTGCTGGACGGCGCCGACACCCCGATGATCGCCCTGGTCGGCGACGTGCCCGCCCACGAGGTACGGCAAGGCATGCGCGTCCGCGCGGTCTGGCTCCCCGAGTCGGAACGCACCCTCGCGATGACCAACATCAAGTGGTTCGCTCCCACCGGAGAGCCCGACGCCGAGCTGGAGAACTGATGCGTGAGGTGGCGATCGTCGCGTTCGCCCAGACCGTGCACACCGACCACGACGCCGGCCTGACCGAACCGGAGCTCCTGCTGCCGGTGATCGAGGAGGTAAGGGTCAAGTCGGGCCTGAAAAGGTTCGGCTTCACCTGCTCGGGCAGCTGCGACTACCTGGCCGGCGCCCCGTTCTCGTTCGTGTCCGCGCTGGACTCGCTGGGCGCCTGGCCGCCGATCTCGGAAAGCCACGTCGAAATGGACGGCGCTTTCGCCCTGTACGAGGCATGGGTCCGCCTCCAGCACGGCGACGTCGACTCCGCCCTCGTGTACGGCTTCGGCAAGACCTCCATGAGCGATCTCCGAGAAATCATGACATTGCAGCTTGATCCATACTATTTAGCCCCATTGGGATTGGATCAGATCTCCTTCGCGGGACTCCAGGCCAGCGCCCGAGGCGCCGATCGCGCCGAGTTGGACGCGATAGTCCGCCGGAGCAGAGCCGACGGACGAGCCAACCCATACGCGCTCAACCTCCCCGACCCCACCGAGGAAGACGACGGCCACGTCGCCCCGATCACCGACGGAGCCGCGGCCGTCGTCCTCGTCGCGGGGGAGCAAATCACGAAATATCCCCGCCCGGCCTACATCACCGGCATCGCCCATCGCATCGAGCCCCACTACCTGGGCATGCGAAACCTCGCCCAATCGACCTCCACCGCCGACGCCGCGACCGCCGCGGGAGTCGGCAAGGGCCCTGTCGACGTGGCCGAACTGCACACCCAATTCAGCCACGAAGAGCCGATCCTGCGCGAAGCCCTCGGACTCCCCGCGGACACCGTGATCAACCCCTCCGGCGGCCCCCTCGCCGCCAACCCCGTCATGGCCACCGGCCTGATCCGCATCGGCGAAGCCGCCCAGCGCGTCCTCGACGGCACCGCCCGCCGCGCCGTCGCGCACGCCACCAGCGGCCCGTGCCTCCAGCACAACCTGGTCGCCGTCCTATCGAGCGAGGTCTGATGGGCAACCGCTGCGCGATCATCGGAATCGGCCAGACCCACTACACGACCAAACGCCGCGACGTCTCCATGGCCGGTCTGGTCCGGGAGGCCGCGCTGCGCGCGCTGGCGGACGCCGGGCTCACCTTCAAGGACATCGACGCCGTCGTGATCGGCAAGGCGCCCGACCTGTTCGAGGGCGTGATGATGCCGGAGGCGTACCTGGCGGACGCGCTCGGGGCGGCGGGCAAGCCGATGACGCGCGTGCACACCGCCGGTTCCGTGGGCGGGTCGACCGCGCTGGTGGGGGCGTCGCTGATTCAGGGCGGGGTGCACGAAAGGGTGCTGGTCGTCGCGTACGAGAAGCAGTCGGAGTCCAATGCGACCTGGGCGCTTTCCACGCATCTGCCGTACAACGCCTCGCTGGTGGTCGGCGCGGGCGGCTATTTCGCGCCGCACATCCGCGAGTACATGCGCCGCTCCGGCGCGCCCGGCCACATCGGCACGCTGGTCGCGGTCAAGGACCGGCAGAACGCGCTGAAGAACCCCTACGCGCACCTGAAGATCCCCGGCATCGACCGGGCCATGGTCGAGTCCACGCCCATGCTCTGGGAGCCGATCCGCTACTTGGAGACCTGCCCGTCCTCGGACGGCGCCTGCGCGATGGTGCTCGCCGCCGAACACGCGGTGACCGGCCGCCCGGCCTGGGTGCACGGTACGGCCATGCGTTCGGAACCGATATTCCGGGCAGGCCGGGACACGGTGAACCCGCAGGGCGGCAAGGACTGCGCCGCCGACGTCTACCGGCAGGCCGGGATCACCGACCCGCGCCGCGAGATCGACGTCGCCGAGGTGTATGTGCCGTTCTCCTGGTATGAGCCGATGTGGCTGGAGAACCTGGGCTTCGCCGCCGAGAACGAAGGCTGGAAGCTGACCGAAGCCGGCTGTACGGCCCTGGACGGCGACACCCCGTGGAACGCCTCCGGCGGCGTGCTCAGCAGCAACCCGATCGGGGCCTCCGGGCTGATCCGGTTCGCTGAGGCGGCGCTCCAGGTGCGCGGGATGGCCGGAGAACACCAGGTCGAGGGCGCCAGGAAAGCCCTCGGACACGCGTACGGCGGAGGCGCGCAGTTCTTCGCCATGTGGATCGTCGGAGCCGACAAGCCCTGAAGGAGTCCCATGGAGTTCAACCATGCCGACCTGTTCGAAGGACTCGCGGACACGATCGGGGACCGCGTCGCCGTCATCTGCGGCGACGAGCGGGTGACGTATGCCGAACTGGACGCGCTGGCGAACCGGCTCGCGCACCATCTGGCCGCCCAGGGGGTGCGGGCGGGGCAACATGTCGGGATTCATCTGTACAACGGGATCGAGTACATCACCGCGATCCTGGCCGCGCTGAAGATCCGGGCGGTGGCGGTGAACGTGAACTACCGCTATGTCGAGGCGGAGTTGCTCTATCTGTACAACGACTCGGACATGGTGGCGCTCATCTACGACGTGGAGTTCGACGAGCGGGTGGCGGCGGTCGTGCCGGGGGTGCCGTTGCTTCGTCACCTGATCGCGGTGGGTGGGGAGTCGCGGGTTCCGGGGGCGGTGCCGTACCGGCGGGCACTGGCGGAATCGTCGGACACGCGCGGGTTCGAGACCCGGTCCGGGCAGGACATTTACATCATTTACACCGGCGGCACGACGGGGATGCCGAAGGGCGTCATGTGGCACGTCGAGGATCTGTTCATGGCGTTCGGGGGTGGGAACCCCTACGGCGCTCCGCTGTCCTCGCCCGAAGCGGTGATCGAGCAGGCCCGTAACTCCGGGCCGATGATCATGATGGCCGCCGCGCCGCTGATGCACGGAGCCGCTCAGATGGGGACGTTCATCTCCTGGTGGATGGGCGGGACCATGGTGTACGTCCCGAAGTTCGACGCCCGCGCGGTGCTCGCGGCGATCGAGCGCGAGAAGGTCTTCACCATCAACATCACCGGCGACGCGATGGCCCAGCCGCTGGCCGACGCGATCGCGACCGGCGAATACGACCTGTCCTCGCTGCTCGTGGTCAGCTCGACCGGCGCGATCCTGACCGGCTCCGTCCGCGACCGTTTACAGGCCCTGCTCCCGAACAAGATGATCATGGACAGTTTCGGCTCCACCGAATCCGGCTACACCGCCTCCGCCGTGTCCGGCTCGTCCCCCGAAACCGGCCTCAAATACCAGCCCAACGCCAACGCGAACATGGCAATCCTGGACGCCGATCTCAAACCCGTCCAGCCTGGTACCGGCGAGATGGGCACCGTGGCGAAAACCGGCCGGATCGCCTTCGCGTACTACAACGACCCCGAGAAGACCGAACAGACCTTCGTCATCGACGCCGACGGCGTGAAGTGGCTGCTGACCGGAGACCTCGCGGTGGTCGAGGAGGACGGCACGATGCGCGTCTTCGGCCGCGGCTCCCAGTGCATCAACACCGGCGGCGAAAAGGTCTTCCCCGAAGAGGTCGAAGCCGTCCTCAAAGGCCACCCCGACGTCTTCGACGCCGTCGTCACCGGCATCCCCGACGACCGCTGGGGCTTCAGCGTGGCCGCAGTGATCGAACCTCGCGACGGAACAACCCCGACAGCAGAAAACCTGGACGCCCACTGCCGCGCGAAACTGTCAGGCTACAAAGTCCCCCGCACCTACGCCTTCGTCGACGAAATGGTGCGCTCGCCCGCCGGCAAGGCCGACTACCGCTGGGCAAAGGAAACCGCCCAAGCCGCCCAGGGCACATAGGAACTACTTACGTCCCTCACCCGTGAGGGCCGCGACCGCCCCGAGCCCCAGGTAGATCACGCCGCTGCCGATGTCGAGGCGGCGCCGTGCCGTGGCCGACCGGCGTATCCGCCCGGCCAGCGACGCGGCGATGAGGACGTAAGTCCCGTCACTCGCCATGCCGAGCACGATCCAGATCGCCCCCAGCAGCACGATCTGAGGCGCGAGCGGCCCCGCCGCCGGATCGGCGAACTGCGGCAGGAAGGCCAGGAAGAAGATCGCCGTCTTCGGGTTGAGCACGTTCACCACGAAACCCTCACCGAACAACCGCGACGAGGAGACCACATCGGGTTCGGCCGCCTCGGGTCCGGGCCGGCTCAGCAGCTTACGAATGCCGAGCCAGATCAGATAGGCCGCGCCGAGGTACTTGACCACCATAAACGCTGTGGCCGACGTCGCCAGCAGCGCGCTGAGCCCCAACGCCGCCGCGACCACATGCACGACGGACCCCGCGTGCACGCCAAGCACAGACACCAACCCCGCGGTACGCCCCTGCGCCACACTCCGCGTCACGATGTAGACCACAGCGGGCCCGGGAACGATGAGCAACGCCAACGTAGCCATGGCGAAAACGGCAAGAGCGGTGATATCCGGCATATCACCAGACGATACGGATAGAACGCCCCGCAAGCATCAGATTTGCCGAGCGGCCTCCGCAGTTGCCGGATCGTAGGCGCGGGCATCAGGGTGTGCCTATGACGGAAATGCGAGACGTGCTCAAAGCTCGGCAGGTTCTGGCCGGCTATCTGCCTGAGACGCCGATGTGGTCCTATCCCGTGCTGAACGCGCTTGCCGGTGCCGAGGTGCATGTCAAGCATGAGAACGTGCAGCCGACCGGGGCGTTCAAGGTTCGAGGTGGGATCACGCTGCTGGCGGGGATGGCCGATCGGGAGCGCGGGGTGGTGGCGTACTCGACGGGGAATCATGCCCAGTCGGTGGCTTATGCGGCGCGGGTGTTCGGGGTGCCCTGTTCGATCGTGATGCCGGAGAATCCGAATCCGGCCAAGGTCGCCGCGGTTGAGGCGCTCGGGGCGAGTGTCGTGGTGGCGGGGGCCACGATGGTCGAGGCGGGGGAGAACGCGCGGGCGCTGGCCGAGGAGGAAGGGCGGCGGCTGGTGAGCCCGGCGGATGAACCGGACATCATCGCGGGTGTGGGGACGCTCTACTACGAGATGCTCACCCGGCAACCTGATCTGGACGTCATTGTCGTGCCCGTGGGCAGCGGGACGGGGGCCGCCGCGGCCTGCGTGGTCGCGCGAGCGTTGGCGCCACGCTGCCAGGTGATCGCGGTGCAGTCCGCCCAAGCTCCGGCAGCCCACGATTCGTGGCGCCTGGGAGAACTCGTCCGCCGACCGATGAAGACCACCGTCGACGGCCTGGCCACCGGATCGGCGTTCGAACTGCCGCAGCGCATCATGCGTGGCGGATTGACCGACTTCGTCCTGATCTCCGATGACGCCTGCCGCGCCGCCCAGCGCGTACTGGCCAGTGACGTGCACACTCTCGCGGAGGGTGCCGGAGCCGCCGCCCTGGCCGTGCTGCTGGCCCGCCCCGCCGATTTCGCGGGCAAGAAGGTCGCCATCGTCTGCAGCGGCGGCAACGCCGGCCCAGCCGAGATCGCGCAATTGGCGTTGTGACGGAGCCCTGCCACTCCTTAGGTGTTGGCCCTGACAATCCACACAGATACGTGATCATCACCGTAGGTGTAGATCACGGTAAACGAGTCGGTGACGATCTCGAAAGCGGTCGGGATCATCCCGTACGGGCGTGCCCCCAAAGGCTCTGGCTCGTCGGGTAGCGCGTAGATCAGCTCCAGCACGGAAGCGCGCAAGAGTTGGGGGAGGCCCAGCACGGCCTGTTCGGCTGACTTGTCCCAGCGGACGGATCTCATCAGGTGCGGTCACCCGGGTAGGGCACACCAAAGTGGGCGTAGGCGTCGGTCACGTTGGCGAAACTGACCATGTCGGCTTCGCCGCGCTCCGCTGCGGCTATGCGCGCCTTGATTTCGGCAACCTCGGCCTCGCGCCGGAGGCGCTGCAACTCGTCGTACTCGGTTTCGCTGATCAGTACGGCGTGTTCGTCGGCCGAGCGGCTGATGCGTACAGGAATGTGCGCGTGAGCGGCCCGGGAGACGAGCGATCCGAGCCGAGAGCGGGCTTCGACGATGCCAAGCTGTTCCATGTCCACATTCAGCAGATTAGCAAGAGTGCTCGATGTGTACAGCATGGCTTCCGGTCAGAAGTTGGAGATCACCGCGGTGAAGATCTGGTCGATGCTGTTGGATTCGCGGGAGTCGTAGGCTGCGGCGTTGGTGGATTGGGAGATTTGCTGGAGGACGGTGAGGTCGGCGTCCTCGCCGTAGGCGATGGTGAACATGCGGACGGTTTCCTGGCCGGGCTCCTTGCGGAGGTCGGGGAGGAGGTCGTCGAGGGCGATGGAGGCCTGGTCCTCGTTTCTGCCGTCGGTGAGGAAGACGACGGCGTTGATCGCGTCGTCGGTGTGGTGGGTGAGGACGTGGCGGTAGGAGGCGAGGGCGGTGTCGTACAGGCCGGTGCCGCCGTTGGGGATCAGGGATTTGATGCGGGCCTTGAGGTCGGGTGCGGTGCCGCGGTTCATGGGGACGAGTTCGCGGTAGTCGCGGGTGCCCCGCTGCTTGGTGGAGAAGATCCAGAGGCCGACGCGGTCGTTGGGGCCGAACTGGGGGAGGGCGTTGATCGCGGCCTGCTTGGCTAGTTCGAGTTTGGTCTTGCCGGTGCCGCTGACCTCGGCGGACATCGAGCCGGAGACGTCCATGACCAGGAGGACGTTGGCGGGTTTGCGGAGGGTGGCCCAGCTGGTCAGGATCTGGTCGAGCACGCCGGGTAGCGGCACGTTCAGCCGGGTCTTGGGTTGCTTCGGATCCAGGCCGTTGGCCGTGGTGATCAGTTTCCCGGGCTTGCCCTGGTAGGACCGGAAGGCGAAGGACGCGAACTCGGCCTGCTGGGCGTCCTCATGGAGATATTTCAGGAAATCGGCCGCCATAAGGACCTGCGTTAGTTGCAGATCACAGTTCCCCGTACGCGGCCAGGAAAAGCGCCTCGGCCGTGGCCGCCCGGCGCAACTCCTCCAGGTCCACCCGCTCGTTCGGCGCGTGAATCGACGCGTTGTCGTCCTCCGCGCCGTACAGCAGGATCTCGGCGGCCGGGAACTGCCGGGCCAGCGTCGAGACGAGCGGGATCGACCCGCCCTGCCCGACCTCCCTGGGCGCCCGCCCGAAGGCGCGCTCCATGGCCCCGTTCAGCGCGGCCCGCGCCCGCCCGCCGGACTCGGCCAGATACCCGGACCCCATCACGTAATCGGAGAACGACACCTGCGCCCCCCACGGCGCCACCTGCCGCAGGTAGTCCATGACATCGTTGAGCGCCGTCTTCGGATCCCCCGTCGGAGGGGTACGGATCGTCACCCGGGCCCGCGCCACCGCCTGCACCGCGTTGATCGCCCCGGACACGGTCGGCACGTCGAGCCCGGTCACCGTCACCGCGTACGACGCCCAGAGCCGGTCGGCCAGCGAGCCGGAACCCACCAGCGACACGCCGTCCAGCACCCCGGCGGTGACCCGGAACTCCTCCTCCGAGGAGGCCTGGCCGCGGAAGGCCCCGCGGGGCAGCCCCGGCACCCGCAGGTCGCCGCTGTCGTCGTGCAGCGCGGTGAGCATGCGCATCAGCGCGGCCAGCGCGTCCGGCGCGGCCCCGCCGAAGGAGCCGCTGTGCACGGCCTCGCCGAGCGTGCGCACCTCGACGGTGAACGCCCCCATGCCACGCAGCGTGCTGGTCAGCGCGGGGTCGCCCACGCGCGGGTTGCCGGCGTCGGCGACCACGATCGCGTCCGCCCTGATCAGGTCGGGGTTGTGCTCGACGAACGCTTCGAGGCGCTCGCCCGCGTACTCCTCCTGGCCCTCCAGGATGACGCGGATGCCCACCGGGAAGCGGCCGTTGAAGGCGCGCAGCGCGGCGACGTGGAGGATGATGCCGGACTTGTCGTCGGCGGCGCCCCGCCCGTAGAGCGCGCCGTCGATCTCGGTCGGCTCGAAGGCGGGGGTGCGCCACAGCGCCGGGTCGCCGGGGGGCTGCACGTCGTAGTGCGCGTACAGCAGGACGGTGGGGGCGCCGGGCGGCGCGGGGGCTTCGGCGTAGATGGCGGGGAAGCTGCCCGCCACCGGGATCTGCCGCACGTCGGGGAGCCCGGCCGAGCGCAGCAGCTCCTCCGCGAGCGCGGCGGCCGCGCGCACGGGCTCCTCGGGATGTCCGGGAAACGCCACGGACGGGATGGATACGAGCCGTTTGAGGTCCTCTACCGCCTGCGGCATGCCCGCGCGGACGGCGTTCTCGATTTCCTCTGGTGCCACGTCAAATCCCTCACTATCTCAACATTCGGTCCGCCCATTGCATCACAACGCTCGCCGGGGGTCGGGGATGCCCAAGAATCTCCTGACGGATTTCGTTGTTGTTACATGTCGATGTCACGGAATCCGAAGCCTTGACAGATTGTCGCCACGTAATCGCTTGGCAAATGCCGAACGGGCGATGCACACTGTGGAGAACTCAGGCCACCCGAGGGAAGTATGAGATGACCAACGCCGAAGACCTGCAGAAGGCCGCCCAGGACCACCTCTGGATGCACTTCACCCGGCACGGCTCCTACGCCGGCGGCGAAGTGCCGATGATCGTCCGGGGCGAAGGCGCCTACATCTACGACATCCACGGCAAGCGCTACCTGGACGGCCTCGCCGGGCTGTTCGTGGTGCAGGTCGGGCACGGCCGGTCCGAACTGGCCGAAGCCGCCGCGAAGCAGGCGCAGGAGCTCGCGTTCTTCCCCCTCTGGTCGTACGCGCATCCCAAGGCCGTCGAGCTGGCCGCGCGGCTGGCCGAAGCCGCCCCCGGCGACCTGAACCGGGTCTTCTTCACCACCGGCGGCGGCGAGGCCGTCGAAACCGCGTGGAAGCTGGCCAAGCAGTACTTCAAGCTGGTCGGCAAGCCCCTCAAGCACAAGGTGATCAGCCGCCAGATCGCCTATCACGGCACCCCGCACGGCGCCCTCTCGATCACCGGCATCCCGCCGTTCAAGCAGGCCTTCGAACCGCTCGTGCCCGGCTCGGTCCGGGTCCCCAACACCAACTACTACCGCGCCGAGGAGATCAGCGGCTTCCCCGGCCTGACCCCCGAGCAGTACGGCCGGTGGGCCGCCGACCGGGTCGCCGCCGCCATCGAGATGGAGGGCCCCGACACGGTGGCCGCCGTCTTCGTCGAGCCGGTGCAGAACGCCGGCGGCTGCTTCCCGCCGCCGCCCGGCTACTTCCAGCGCCTGCGCGAGATCTGCGACCGCTACGACGTGCTCCTCGTCTCCGACGAGGTCATCTGCGCGTACGGCCGGCTCGGCACCATGTTCGGCGGCCAGAAGTTCGGCTACGTGCCCGACATCATCACCTCGGCCAAGGGCCTGACCAGCGGATATTCCCCGCTCGGCGCGATGATCTGCAGCGACAGGCTGTTCGAGCCGTTCGCCACCGGAACCGAGATGTTCGGTCACGGTTTTACCTTCGGCGGGCATCCCGTGTCGTCGGCGGTGGCGCTGGCCAACCTCGATTTGTTCGAGCGGGAAGACCTGCTGGGCCACGTGACCCGCAACGAATCGGTCTTCCGCGGCACCCTCGAACGCCTCCTTGACCTGCCCATAGTTGGAGATGTGCGCGGGTCCGGGTACTTTTGGGGCATTGAACTGGTCAAGGATAAGAACACCAAGGAGACGTTCTCGGCGGACGAGTCCGAGCGGCTGCTCCGCGGCTTCCTCTCCAAGGCCCTGTTCGAAGCCGGTCTCTACTGCCGTGCCGACGACCGCGGCGACCCCGTCATCCAGCTCGCCCCCCCGCTGATTGCCGGGCCCAAGGAGTTCGACGAGATCGAGTCGATCC
The DNA here is from genome assembly GCF_039871605.1 of Acrocarpospora sp. B8E8. NCBI lineage: Bacteria > Bacillati > Actinomycetota > Actinomycetes > Streptosporangiales > Streptosporangiaceae > Acrocarpospora > Acrocarpospora sp. B8E8. Next base: position 31,322 of record NZ_JBDPLV010000038.1, read on the forward strand.
TGCGTTCCGTCCTGACCGAGGCGTGGGCTCGGCTGTAGTGCAATCAAACCTGGCTAGTGCAATCGAACTGGCTAGGGCAATCAAGCCGGCTGGGCGCGCCTGTGTCTGGACTGAGGAACGCAGGTCGCGAAGCGGCCGGAGTGACGAGGGAAGACGCAGGCTGAAGGCGCCCAGCCCGCCGAGCCGGAGGCTCGGCCATAAACACAGCAAAGGACCTACCAATGAAGATCGGCGTGCCTGCCGAGGTCAAGAACCACGAGTACCGCGTCGCAGCCACCCCGTCGGGTGTGCACGAACTGGTCAAGCATGGTCATGACGTGCACGTTCAGCGCGGGGCGGGGCTTGGTTCGCACATCGGCGACGAGGAGTATCTCGCGGCGGGGGCGAAGATCCTGGACACCGCGGACGAGGTCTGGGGCGAGTCCGAGATGGTGCTCAAGGTCAAGGAGCCCATCGCCGAGGAATACCACCGGCTCCGCAAGGGCCAGATCCTGTTCACCTACCTGCACCTGGCCGCGTCCCGGCCGTGCACGGACGCGCTGCTGGAGAGCGGAACCACCGCCATCGCGTACGAGACCGTGCAGGTGGGCAACACGCTGCCGCTGCTCGCCCCCATGTCGGAGGTGGCCGGACGGCTCGCGCCGCAGGTCGGGGCGTACAACCTGATGCGGTTCAACGGCGGGCGCGGGGTGCTGCCCGGCGGCGTGCCCGGGGTGGCGCCCGCGAAGATCGTGGTGATCGGCGGCGGCGTCTCCGGGCTGCACGCGGCGCAGATCGCGGTCGGCATGGGCGCCGAGGTGACGATCCTGGACGTCAACATCGACCGGCTGCGGTTCATCGACGCCATCTACCAGGGGCGGCTGAAGACGCTGGTCTCCACCGCGTACGCGATCGAGCAGGCCGTGCTCGACGCCGACCTGGTCATCGGCGCGGTGCTGATCCCCGGCGCGAAGGCCCCGACCCTGGTCTCCAACGAGCTCGTCTCCCGGATGAAGCCGGGTTCCGTGCTGGTGGACATCGCCATCGACCAGGGCGGCTGCTTCGAGGACTCGCGGCCGACCACGCACGCGGAACCGACCTTCCCGGTGCACAACTCGATCTTCTACTGCGTCGCGAACATGCCGGGCTCGGTGGCCAACACCTCCACCTACGCGCTGACCAACGCCACCCTGCCGTACGCCCTGAAGCTGGCCAACCTCGGCTGGCAGGCCGCCCTGCTCGGGGACGCCGGGCTCGCGCTCGGGCTCAACGCGCATGAGGGCAGGCTCACCTACGAGCCGGTGGCGGTGGCGCACGCGCTGCCGTACACGACGGTTGCCCAGCTGCTCGCGGCCTAGCTCAGGCCGAGCCGTTTGCGCAGGTCGCGGGCGGTGGCCAGGACGCGTTCGATCTCGGTCGGGGTCGGCCAGGGGGCCGTGCCCGGCCGGATCAGCGTGGCCCGCACCGAGCTCAAGTGCTCCACCGCAGAGGCGTGCATCCCGCTTTTCTCGGTGAGCCACGTGACCGGATCGAGCGGTTCGCGCAGCCGCCGGGTGAGCACGTCCCAGGTGCCGAGGATCTCGGTCAGCTCCGGCACGGTCAGCGTGCTGCCGCCTCGCCGCCCGGACGCGGCCACCGCCAGCTCCGCCCTGGCCGCCAGCTCCGGTTCCGCGCTCCGGTCCCAGCAGGGTTTCGGCGGGGCCGACAGCCACTGCTCGGCCTCGGCGGGCTTGCCGGTGACCGACAGCAGCGTACCCAGCTCCAGCGCCGCCCGGTAGTGCCCGGCCGCCGCGGCCTGCCGGAACCAGTGCTCGCCGCCGTTCAGATCGGCGTGCTCGGCGATCAGCAGCAGCCCGAAGTTGTACGCCGACTCGGCGTCCCCGCTGGCCGCCGCCCGCCCGAACCAGTGGCTGGCCGCGGCCGAATCCTCCAGCTCGACGCAGACGAACCCGGCCATCCGCTGGTCGTCCACCCGCCCGGCCCGGGCCGCCCGCTCGAACCAGGCCCTGGCCGTCCGCAGGTCGCGGCGGGCCAGCGCGATCGCGCCCAGCTGGGACGCCGAACCCGGATGGTCGTGCTGGGCGGCCAGCCGGTAGAGCACCTCGGCGCTCTGCGGGTCGCGGAGCGCGTGCAGCAGCAGGCCCAGATGGTGGGCGGCCTCGGCGTGGCCGCCGCGCGCGGCGAACTCCCACCAGTGCCTGGCCTCGCCTTCCTCGCCCGCCGCGTACCCGAGGAAGCCCAGGTCGTGGGCGGAGGCGAGGTCGCCGGCGAGGGCGGCGCGGCGGTGCCAGCCGCGCGCCTTGCCGAGTTCGCCCGCGTCCTCGCAGAGCAGTGCCAGGCGGCGGGCGGCGCGGCGGGAACCGGCGTTGGCCGCCGTCTCGTACCACCGCCGCGCGCCCGGCGCGTCGCCCTTCTGCTCCAGCAGCAGGGTGGCCAGGTTGACCGCGGCTTCGGCGTCCCCGGTGCCGGCGGCGAGCTCGTACCAGCTGATCGCCTCGTCCAGGGTGCCGTGTTTCTCGTGCCACATGCCGAGGTTGAACGCGCTGTCCACGTTGCCGGCTCCGGCCGCGCGCTCCCACCAGTGGCGGGCGGCGGCGCGGTCGCCGCGCTGCGCGTAGAGGCGGCCGAGCCGGTGGGCAGCCTGGGCATCCCCCGCCTGCGCGTCGGCGAGCAGGTCGGCCTCGCCCTCCCCGGCGCGGTGCTGCCGGGGGATGGGTGGCGGCGGTGCGGTCGCCACCTCTGGCCAGATTGTCATGCCGGACAGGGTGGCACGTGATCGCGCTGTTGCGGAACGTAATTGCGAGTTCCTTACGCGGAGGGGGTCAGTGAATGCGGATGAATCCGGCGTACATTCCCGTGGCGCAGGTGTAGTGGAGGGTTCCTTCTTGCTGGGGCGGGATGTGGACGCTGACCTGGCCGGTTTCCGGTAGGGCCAGGTCGTGGCCGTTGATGGAGATCGTGCGGGTGCAGCCTTGGTTGGCTTTTGTGCGAAATGTGATGTCGATGGGGTGGTGTGGTTTGGCGGTGGCGATGCCGGGCCGGAAGCCGTTGGGGGTGGCCCAGACGGTCAGCGTCTGGGTGCCGCGTGGGCCGGGGGTGGCGGCGACGGCGGGGGTGCCGAAATCGGGCAGCCAGCCGCCGAGGCGTAGGCCGGAGAAGGTCGTGAAGATGCCTGCGGCTATGGCGATGATGGCTACCAGTTTGGTGGCCAACCTGCGTATCAGCAGGCCCAGCACCACGAATCCGGGTGTGGAACCCGCTACGAAGCCCGCCATGACCGCGGCGCCTCCTATCGCCGATCCGGTGGATACGGCGACGACCTCCATGCTCAGCGTCACTCCGCAGGGCACGAGCACGGTCGCCAGGCCGAGGAGCAGGCCGCCGCGTTTCGGGGTGTGACAGGGTGGGGCGCGTTTCAGCTGGCGGATCCCGAAAAATACCAGGATGAGACCGGCGGTGATCAGCAGGATCGTGCGTGCTTGCGGTCCGAGCTGGATTGCGGAGCCGACCAGTCCGAGGGCCGCTCCCACGATGACGTGGCTGATCAATCGCCCGACCAGGAACATTCCCACCGAAGTCCGCCCGGTGAGAAAGCCACCCTGCACGGCAGTGCACGATGCTGTCCCGGCCACCACTCCAGCGGCCAGGCCACTGAGAAACAGCGCACCCACGGTCATCACTAGTAACGTAACGTGGTCACCCAGCGTCTGCCAGTAACAATTTACTGTCGGCTGGACGTGCTTGACTGGCTGAGTCATGCTTGGTGATCGTCTATGTGGTGGAGGTGGCAAATGGGACGAATCTCCGGAACCCTGCTCGGTGCCATCGTGACCGTGGGCTTGGTCGCGACCCCCGTGCACGCCGATCAGACCAAGAAACCCGCGACTCTCGCGTATGCCGATCTGGCTGCGGGGGTGGTCGCGACCCCTCCGCATGCCGGTCAGGCTAAGAAACCCGTGGCGGAGGGCTACGGTGGGGCGGTTGCCACCGTCGATCTGGACGCCAGCAAGGCTGCGCTCAACGTGCTCAAACAGGGTGGAAACGCCATGGACGCGGCCGTCGCGGGCGCGGCCACCCTCGGCGTGACCGAACCCTATTCCGCCGGGCTCGCCGGTGGCGGTTTCCTCGTCTACTACGAGGCCAAACGCGGGCGCGTCGTGACAATCGACGGCCGCGAGACCGCGCCCGCCGCGATGACCGCCACCACCTTCGAAGGCATCCCGTTCGCGGACGCCGTCACCAGCGGCCTGTCCGTGGGCGTGCCCGGCAGCGTCGCCCAATGGGACCTCGCTCTGCGCCGCTACGGCACGTTATCCCTGCGGCAGGCGCTGAAACCCGCGATCGACGTGGCCACCAAAGGCTTCGTCGTCGACCAGACCTTCGTCGACCAGACCGCCGCCAACGCGGCCAGATTCGCCGACTTCACCTCCACCGCCGCCCTCTACCTGCCCGGCGGCCAGCCACCCGCCGTCGGCTCGACCTTCCGCAACCCCGACCTGGCCCGCACCTACCGCGAACTCGGCGACCGCGGCCCCTCCTGGCTGTACGGCGGCAAGCTCGGCCAGGACATCGTCGCCACCGTCAAGAACCCTCCCATCACCCCCGGTTCGCCCCGGATCGTCCGCCCTGGCCTGATGGAACTCGCCGACCTGCGCGCCTACCGCGCCCTCACCCCCGCCCCCACCCACGTCCGCTACCACGGCCTCGACGTGTACGGCATGGCCCCGCCCTCCTCCGGCGGCTCCACGGTCGGCGAAGCCCTCAACATCCTCTCCGCCGCCGGCCACGTCGGCCTGCACGAATACCTGGACGCCTCCCGCCTCGCCTTCGCCGACCGCAACGCCTACGTGGGCGACCCCGCATTCGTCAACGTCCCGCTGAACGAGCTGCTGTCCGCCCAGTTCGGCAAGGAGCGCGCCTGCCTGCTCACCGACACCGCCCTCCCGCATCCGGCCGCCCCCGGCTCCCCCGACGGCTCGTACGGCCCCTGCCCGCCGCCGGTCACCGCCACCGACCCCAAACAACAGCCGGAAGGCCCGGAAACCACCCATCTGGTGGTGTCCGACCAGTGGGGCAACGTCGCCGCGTACAACATCACGATCGAGCAGACCGGCGGCAGCGGGATCGTCGTCCCCGGCCGCGGCATCCTCCTCAACAACGAGTTGACCGACTTCACCTTCGGCCCCGCCCCCGGCGACCCCAACCTGCCCGCCCCCGGCAAACGCCCACGCTCATCAATGGCGCCAACGATCGTCCTCAAACACGGCAAGCCACTCCTGGCCGTGGGTTCACCCGGCGGCGCGACCATCATCACCACGGTCCTGCAGATCCTCGTCAACCGCTTCGACTTCGGCATGCCCCTACCGGAGGCCCTCGCCGCGCCACGCGCGTCCCAGCGCAACATCGCCGCCACCCAGGCGGAACCGGCCTTCATCACCCAGTACGGCGCTGACCTGGAGGCACGCGGACATGTGCTCGCGTCGACGCCGGAAATCGGCGCGGCAACCGGCCTGGAATTCCTCAGCCGAGGCAAGGTCCAGGCTGTCGCCGAGCCAGTACGCAGAGGTGGTGGGAGCGCCCTGGTCGTCAGGAACGGTTGATCTGGCCCTGGGGCTCATGAGGATGGCGGTCCATCCTCGATTGCCACGCGAGTTCGTGCCGTTGTTCCCCGCGTTCATGGGGACGGCGGCACGACCTTGACTGCCCGCGAGTTCGTACCGATGCCCCTCACATCAGCTAGCGGCCATCGGTTTCTGGCTCTGGCACATTCCGTGAACGACGCCGTGGATCGCTCACCCGGGCTGCTATGACCTGGGGCGACAGGCCTCACAGAACTCACTGGATCGCCCGTGCTTGTTGGCCGCACGGAATTTGTGCTGGATCCGTTTCCTGATGGCCGCTCTCAACGTCCATGGGACAGGTCACGACTTGACTGCCCGCAAGGTCGTGGCGTTGCTTCCCGCGCCCTTGGGGGCAGCGGGGGCGGGCGGAGCCTGTGGTGATTTGCATGGTCATGGGTGCCTATGGCCATGTTTCCGTGCTCACGGTGATGGCGGGGTCGGGCGGGGCCCGAGGGTAAACAACGGGGTGGGTGGGTGGGAGAACCACGCGGATCAGGCCGCCGCTTCATTCGAGCGATCACGGTGATGGCGGGGTCGGGCGGAGCCCGAGGGAAAGCGCAGGGATGGGTGGGTGGGACCAACCGGTCTCAAGAAGGCTTGAGATAGCGGGGGGAGGGATTGCAGTTGTGGTCTGTCCCCCTGGGACTGGATCTAGTCCTCGAAGATCTCTTTAGCCGAATCAGCGAACATGGCCCGCTTGACCCAGGAATCGAGCACGGTCTCATCACCGCACTCGAGAATGCGCTGACGCTCATCTTCCGAGAGCGTGATTCCTCGGGTTTCCACCATCATCAGGAGTATCCGCGTCTCCTTCTCCACCGCACCTTCGGCCTTACCTTCCGCCTTACCTTCCGCCTTGCCCTCTGCTAGGAGCTTCTGGGCGTATTCGTGTTGGTAGAGGAAGCTTTGTGTGGCCATGAGCCTTTCCATCTCCTTCTGCGCGGGTCCGGTCAGTGATGTGGTGACGTACTCAGCGTACCGGGGGGCCGTGTCCGGGTCGATTGTGGCCAGGGCCTCGGTGAAAGTCCTCAGGATGGTGTCGATTTCGGGGTGGTTGTTGTGGGTTATGGCGGAGATCGCGGCCAAGCCGATATTGCCGACGGCTTCGGCGAGGTCGGTGATTACGGGGGTGTTGTCGGGGCCGATCACCAGGGGGATCAGGGTGAGGCCCGGGTGGCCGATCTCGATGGGAGTGGCGGCCCAGGCAGCGGTGGCTCTGTCCTGGCAGATGACCACGAGACAGGTAGGGCATTTGTCACGGGCGCGGAGACTGGTGATGTAGGCGGGCCAGCTTATGCGCTTGTGCTGGTCCGTGTGGAGCTGCACCTCGACGATGACGCCGAGGCGGTCGCTCTTGGTGCCGTAGAGGATGGCGGCGTCGGCGCGGTATTCGGTGGGTGCGCGCTGGGTGAGATCGCCGGAAATGATGTGGGCGTCTTTGGTTGAGGGGATGGGGAGCTCGAAAAGAGTACGAAGGGCGTGGGCGGTTCGGCCGGGGTCGAGGGTGGCGATACCGATGAGACCTTCGTGGGTTGCACTAACCATGGCCAGAACATTACTAAAGGCGCACAGCCAATTGCGCCAAGTTCTGATCTATTATGATTGTGTGGGTTAGGGCATATGGCGGCATTCTTCGTGGCGCATAGGGCCTCTATATGCTTTAGTGAGTAGCACGGGATGAATATGTGGTGGCTATTGATTTAGTCGGAAGGAATGGAATGTGGCTATGGCCACGTCTCCCCGCTTACGGGGACGGCGAAGCCTGTGGTGATTTGCTTGGCCATGTGGGCTATGGCCACGTCTCCGCCAGCGAGGGGGTGGCAGGGGCGGAGACCGAGGGTAGACAACGGTCTGGGTGGGTTGGAGAACCCTGGTCCTGCGGCTGTCGTTTCGTAGGAACCACTGCGATGACGGGGCGGGCGGAGCCCGAGGAGAAACAAGGGGCTGGGTGGGTGGGGCCTATCGGTCTCGGGATGGCTTGAGGAGTTCGTAGGCGTTTGGGTTTGCTTTGCGGGTTTTGGCCCAGTATTCGAAGGTGAAGCCGGGCCAGAGGGTGCGGTTTTTGCCGTGTTCGTCTAGGTACCAGCTGTGGCAGCCGCCTTTGGACCAGACGAGGCGTTCTAGGCGTTCTTGTAGGCGGTCGTTGTAGGCGCGGGAGGCCTCGGGGGTTACGTCCATGGCGGCGGCCTTGGTGCGGGAGAGCAGGCGCAGGCAGCTCATGATGTAGCGGACCTGGGCTTCGATCATGAAGATGACCGAGGTGTGGCCGGAGCCGGTGTTGGGTCCGAGCAGGAAGAAGAGGTTCGGGAAGCCGGGGGTGGTGATGCCATGGTAGGCCTCGATGCCGTGCCGCCAGGCTTCCTGGATCTTCAGGCCGTTTCTGCCGATGATGCGCTGCTCATGGAGGGCGTCGACGACCTTGAAGCCGGTGCCGTAGATGATCACATCGACGGGGACTTCGCGGGGGCCCGCGACGATCGTGTGGTCGCGGATCTCGGTGATGCCGTTGGTGATCAGTTCGACGTTGGGCTTGGTCAGGGTCGGATAGTAGTCGTTGGAGAGCAGGATGCGCTTGCAGCCGATGGTGTAGTCGGGGGTGAGCCGGGCGCGCAGGGCCGGGTCCTGGATCTGGTTGGCCAGGTGGCGTTCAGCAAGGACTCGGTGGACTTTCATGAGTTTGGGGTCCAGGGCGAAGCCGAGAGCGCGGGTTTCCAGGAGCCAGTAGATCGTGTTGCGGAAGGCGCGGGTGGCGCCTGGGAGGTGCAGGGCTTGGCGGAGGCGAGTGGGGACGGGGATGTCGGGTTTGGGTTGGACCCAGGGGGCGGTGCGCTGGAAAATGTGCAGGCTGGCAGCCTGTTGGGCGATCTTGGGGATGAACTGGATCGCGGAGGCGCCGGTCCCGATGACGGCAACCCGCTTGCCGGTGAGATCGACGGAGTGATCCCATTCGGCGGAGTGGAAGGCTGGCCCCCCGAACAACTCACGTCCCGAAATTTCGGGATATGACGGGATGTGAAGCGCACCGATCCCGGAGATCACCGCGTTGGTACGGAACGTCGTTCCGGTTCCCGTGGCGACCTGCCATTGGTTGGCCGTGTCGTCGTACTCCAGGCCAGTGACTTCCGTACCAAACCGAAAGTGCTCCTCAAGATCGTATTTCTCGACGCATCGTCGTAGGTAGGCCCAGATTTCCTCTCGTGGGGAGAACATCCGGGTCCAGCCGGGGTTGAGCTCGAATGAGTACGAGTAGAAGTGGGACGGCACGTCGCAGGCGCATCCGGGGTAGGTGTTGTCGCGCCAGGTTCCGCCCAGTTCCGCGGCCTTCTCCAGGACGACGAAGTCGTGGTACCCCGCCGCCTTGAGCTTGATCGCCATGCCGATTCCAGCGAAGCCCGAGCCGATGATCGTTATCCCCACTGGCCCTCCCGGAACTCCCGATGCACGGCCGACACCCGGATGTAGCCAGGGGCTCGCCGGAGATCACCCTCGTTCCGAGGATGGACCCGGGCCGCAGCCGTGCCAGCGCGGTAAGTCCATCATGACCACGTCCACCCCGGCTTCGTCCAGAGGCCTGGCATCCCGCGCTCTCGCCCGAGGCCCCGGGCGGCCCAGCACAGCGGTGAAGTGCTCTATGGCGGCGATGATGGCCACCCGCTCGGCCATCCAGAACCGCGCGGCCGACCGGGGGTAGGGCGTGATCGGTTACGATCTGCTCCCGAGCATGACAAAACCGCCGACGGGCGCGGTCGTCGGCGGTTGCTTATGAGGTTGTCAGCCGATCGCGAGATACGCGACGACGGCGATCACGACAAGAAGCGCGACGCCGGCGGCGATCCAGATCGGAAGCCGGGACGACGGTTCCTGGGCGGACGCCGTCTCCTGCTGGCGGGCGAATGCCTTGAACTGCTGCGTGTTCCCGGCTGGGTCAACCTGAGGGTCGGACATGAAAGAACTCTAGCGACACACCCTGCGCACATGACACCTGTTTGTCGGAATTGCGACACCACTGATGGGTGGAGCGACGGTAGTTCTTCGGGACGCGGACTGGCCCACCCCGGTACCCGTGGGCGGACTGTCGGTGGTGCCGGATACCGTGTTAGCCATGCTGCGTACCCTGTTCTCTCCCCGGCTGGTGGTTCTTCACCTGCTGGTGATCGGGGTTCTGGTGGCTTTTACTCTGCTCGGGCGCTGGCAGTTGGCGGTGTTCGAGGAATCTGGGCGCCCGGCAGCAGCCGCAGACCCGGCCCCGGTGGCCGTGGAGTCGTTGAGCCGGGTTGGGCAGCGGCTTACCAGTGACCTGGCGGGGCGGCAGGTGGTCGCCGAAGGCGTCTACGACGCCGCCGGGCAACTGCTGGTCGCCGACCGCCGCCCGGATGTGGAAGCGGTCGGAGGCAGGGCCGCCAGTGGCGCGGGATTCTGGTTGCTCACGCCGCTGCGGCTCGACGATGGAAGCATGTTGGCTGTCGTCCGGGGCTGGGTTGGGACGCCGCAGGATCCGGCGGTAGCCGTACCGGCCGAGTCGGTGAAGGTGACCGGGCGATTGCGCCCTCCGGATCAAAGCGATGCGGTGCAACGCAGCGGTGCCCTGCCCGAAGGCCAGGTCGCGACCGTCTCCACCGCACAACTCATCAACCTCTGGGACGGCCCTCTACACGACGGCTCCCTCATCGCCGCCACCCAGGAACCGCCGCTGACCGCGACCCCCGTGGCCGTCCCCCCACCCACCCAAGGCGCCGCCCTGACCTGGCGCAACCTCGCCTACGCGGCCCAATGGTGGATCTTCGCCCTGTTCGCCGTCTTCATGTGGTGGCACTTCGTCCGCGACGCCGTCCGAACCGCCAGAACGCCGCGGGTATCTTTGACCAACCCCGAATCCACCCCGGAACCCGATCCGGAATCCGACTCCCACCCCGAACCCGTGAGCAGGTAGTAATCGTGGACTCCGCCCTCAAACCGTTCCGCGTCATGGCCTATGTCGTTGGCGTCATGCTGCTGGTGCTGACCACCTGCATCATCCTGCGCTACGGCTTCGACATCGAGGGCCCGTCCAAGATCGTGTCACCGATCCACGGCTTCCTCTACATGGTCTACCTGGTTGCCGCCGTCAACCTGGGCATGAAGGCCCGCTGGTCATGGGCGTACATTCTGGGCGTGATGCTGGCCGGCACGATCCCGTTCCTGTCGTTCGTCTTCGAGCGCCGCGTCACCGACCGCGTGCACCGTGAGCTCGCCGCCCAGCCTGCCGTGTAGCGAACGCCGCGTAGTGAACGCCGCCCAGCCTGCCGCATAGCGAAGGCCGCGTAGCGAAGGCCGCAAAGGAGTGCCGGACAAAGACGCGGGACCGGCGGCGCAGACCGGGTGCGCCGCTCAGGTTCCCGCATGGAGTGCGGTCGTGTAGCACATCCGGGTGCGCCGCTCAGGTGCCCGCATGGAGTGCGGCCGTGTAGCAAGACCGGATGCGCCGGTCAGGTTCCCGCTTGGTACGCGGCCAGGTAGTGGTCGAGTGTCAGCTCCCGATGCCCCGGCGGCGGATCCTCCGCAGCCGCTTGCGCTGGGATTCGTCCAGCATGAAGTAGGCCACGGCGGGCGCGGCCAGCAGGCCGATCACGACGAGCCAGGAGATCAGGCCAGGCAACAGCCAGATGGCGAGCAGCGAGCCCACGCCCGCACCGATGTAGTACTTCCCGAGTGGCGACATGTCGGCCCCTTCGTTTCGCGATACATCTCAATACTGCCCCATGGATGCTCTCGCCGCGCTTCGCAAGTTCAGGAACGCGTCCGCGACCAGTCTCGCTGATGTTCCCGCGCTCGTCCGCGAGAGGCAGGGACAGGTCGGTGGCCCGGCTTGTCGAGAAGGGGCACCCGCACCGCGCGGCGATCGCCACCAGATCCTCCTGATCGACGACTTTCTCGTTCGCGGCGATCAGGTCGGCCAGCGCCGCCACCCCGCGCGCCCCGCCCGGCAGCGGCCCGACGATCTCGCGATAGAACGCCCTCGACAACTCAGACCCGGAACGAAATTGGACATCGTCCACCACCGTGCCTCGTCCCCTTCGCCCAGTACGACTGTGGCATTCGCTGAATGTTCTATGTCCGCTCGACGGATTCGGAGTTGAGTGCTGCGAGGGCACGGAGCGTCTGAGCCCCACCTGGGTCTGTCTCCGTGCTGACGGGGACGATGGCCACCTCGTCCACGCCCGCTGCCGCGTATTCGGCCAGGCGGGAGTCGATGGAGTCGCCGAGGAGGGCGACTGATTCGAGGAGTTTGTCGGGGATTGCGGTGAGGAGGTCGCGGGGGTGCGGGCGGGTTCGGGCGTAGTCGACTACGTCGGGGAAGCCTGCTTCGGCGAACATTTCGCCGTAGCCGGGGGCGGCGAGGTAGCCGACGATGGCGCGGCGGATTTGTTCGATGGCGGCCTGGTCGGGGTCTGCCGCGGCGGTGACCCAGGCGGCTACGCGGGTGGTGCCGGTGAGGGCGCGTAGGTCGGCGATCAGGCGGGCGGCGGAGGCGGGGGTGATCAGGTTGAGGACCATGCGGTCGGCGCGGGAGGCGATGCGGACGGCGGCGGGGCCGAAGGCGGCGACGGTGAGGTCGGAGTGTGGTGCGGGGAGGCGGAGCCGGTAGCCCTGGCTGCGGGGGTGGTCGGATTTCGCGCCGTCCAGGAGGGGGCGGAGGGCGTCGACGGCTTCGGACAGAGCTTTGGTGGAGCCGGCGTGGGGGCGGCCGTGCCAGCGTTCCACCACGAGGGGGCTGGAGGTGCCGAGCGCGACCCGGACCGGGCGTCCGGCGAGGTCGGCTACGGAGGCCGCGCCCATGGCGATCATCATGGGGTCGCGGACCGCGACCGCCAGCGGGCCGATGGTCAGGGCGATCCTGGAGGTGGTCGAGCCGATCGCGGTCGCCAGCGCGAACGCGTCATAGGTGGCCATCTCGCCGACCCAGACCTCGGGGTAGCCGAGTTCGTCGGCCGCCTGGGCGGTGCGCAGCGCCTCCTCCGCCGGCCGGTCCTGCCAGAACCCGAGGGAGACCGTCAGCTTCACGCGGACTCCCCGGAGCGACCGTTGCCGTTCTGACCAACAGGGTTCTCGGCGGCAGCGTTCTGGGTGCCGGAGTTCTCGGCGTTGCGGTACTGGTCGGCGCGTACCCACGTGGCATGGAAGCCGAGCGGGACCCGCTGGGGCAGCAGGACCCGCGCGATCGGGCCTAGCGTGATGTCCGAGGCGTCCAGGATTTGGACTTCGGAGGTGCCTTCGCGTTCGTCGGTGACGAAGGTGACCAGGTAGCCGTCGTCCTCGGCGGTCGAGCCGTCGCGGGGAGCGAAGGGGGCCTCGCTGCCGTAGCGGTGGTCGCCGTAGTAGTACTCCTGCTTGGCGCCGGTCAGGTTGTCGTATTTCACCAGACCGTTGAAAAGGTTGGTGTCGGCGTCCATGACGGAGACGTTATACGAGTAGCGGCTCAGCTGCCCGGTGAGGCGGGCGTCGATGCTGGGGAACTCGGTGTTGTGGTCGCCGTCCACGTAGCCTTCGCTGGTCTGGCCGGTGACCAGGTTGAAGCGGTAACGGTAGAGCCGGGCGTCCAGCTTCAGGTAGGAGATCATGCGGGCCAGCGGGCCGCCGTCGCCCCTGGGCGCGGGGCGGCTGACCCGGCAGACATCCAGGATGATCTCGTCGCCGGTCTCCCACGAGTTGATGACGTGGTAGATGTAGCACGGCCGAGCCTCGAACCAGCGGATCTGGTCGGCGGTCCCGCGCCGCGGGATCACCCCGAACCTGGACGGAAGCTCCCGGTTGAAGGTCAGCTTGTACCGCCTCTGACGCGCGGCCTCCATGTCCTGATAAAGCGGCAGATCCATGAGGATGGCGTAGTTCTCGGTGATGGACATGTCATGCGGCAGCCGCGCCCCGGGCAGCTCCAGCTCCACGCAGTGCTCGACCGCGCCACCCGCGCCCACCACCCCATACCGCAGGTACGGCGGCCGCGGCCCGTAATCGAACCAGAACAGCTCCCCGGTCCGCTCATCCACCTTCGGATGCGCCATGAAGTCCCCGGTCAGCGTGTCGAGAAAGGTCTCGACCCCCAGCGTCTCCAGCGACAACGGATCCAACTGGTACGGCGACCCGCACAGATACCAGGTCGCCAGCACCTTCCCCCGGTGATAGATCAGGTCGGTATTGGCGGAATCCTTGAGGTTCAACCCCCGCGTGTTCCCGAACGGATTCCCCTTGGGGTTCTCCATCACCCCGGTCCACAACGACCGATCGGTCTCGGCCTGATACGCCTTGGTCCGGACGTACCGGTTCCGGTAACGCGCCCGGCCGTCCTCGAAGTGCATCGCGTGCACCATGCCGTCGCCGTCGAACCAGTGATAACGCCCCCGCATGGGAAACCGCGCGTTCGGCCCGTTGCGCAGGTAGACGCCGTTCAGGTCGGCCGGGATCTCGCCGATGACCTTGAGGTCCGCTGCCGTGATCTCTTCCTGGACCGGGGCGTACACACCGAGCAAGTAGGGGTTCGGCTCGCCGGACTCGTCCATGATCACCGAAGGAACCGTCATGGGTTGTGCCATAATGAGACACTACGATAACAAAAGTCAGCTAGTCAATGAGCCCTTTAGAGTGGACACTTTCCACTGGTGTACAGAAAGACCGGAGTTCCCATGCCGGGTGTGCAGACCCCGACGGCGACAGTAGAGCGTGACACCGCGATAGAACTCAGCGCGATCGGGCAAGGTCTGGCCATCCTCGGCGACCGTTGGGTGCTCCTGATTCTGCAGCGGGCCTTCCTGCTGCGGGTCCGCACCTTCGCGGGCTGGCGGGATGAGCTGCGGATCTCCGAATCCGTGCTCGCCTCCCGGCTGAAGGAACTCCTCGCGCACGGGATCTTCACCACCGCCGCCTACCGCAACGGCCGCACCCGCTACGAATACCGGCTCACCGAACGCGGCCTCGATCTGTGGTCGCTGCTGGTCGCCATCTACTCCTGGGAACGCGCCTGGACGGATCGGCCGCAGCCGCCGCTCATTCACGACATCTGCGGCAACGAGACGCGGGCGTACCTGGCCTGTGGCGTCTGCCGGGAGGCGATGACCGCGCGCGACACCCGGACCGTGCGCGGGCCGCTGGCCACCTTCGCCCGGGTCGGGCTGCCCCGGCAACATCGCCGCACGCTCGCCTCCCGGACCGACTTCATCGGCTACTGCCCGGACGCGATGGAGATCCTCGGCGACCGCTGGAGCACCAGCGTGCTCGCCGCCGCCTTCCTCGGCTCGCGCCGGTTCGGCGACTTCCAGGCCGAGCTGGGCATCGCGCCCTCGGTGCTCACCGACCGGTTGCGCCGCTTCGTCGAGCTGGGCGTCTTCCAGCTGATCGGCGGCCACTACCGCCTCACCGAACGCGGCCTGGCGTTCTTCCAGGTCTTCGCGTTCCTGGTCACCTGGGCCCAGCGCGAGCTCCCGGCCCCACCGGGCTCCGAGCTCACCATCACCCACCACAGCTGCGGCGCCGCCCTCACTCCGGTCCTGCTCTGTACGGCCTGCGGCGACACACTCGAACGCCGCGAAGTCCACTTCATCACGTGATTTCTCGATAAAGCCCGACATATGTTGACCGAGGCGATTGGCTTTCGTAGGGTCTCGGGAACATCGAGCGCGGGAGTCGCGATGAGGCTGTACCCGAAAGACCATGTGGAGCGTTACACCGGTGAAGGCTGGTGGACCGACGACACGATCGACCGGCTCTTACGGGCGCGGGCGGCCGAGCGGCCCGAGGGGCTCGCGGTGGTCGACCCGCCCAACAAACCCGCCCTGATGGGCGGCGTGCCCAAGCGGCTGACCTGGGCTGACCTGGACGCCGAAGTCGATCGTGTGGCCGGAGTGCTGCTTGGGCACGGCGTCGGCGTGGACGACGTGGTGGCGGTCCAGCTGCCCAACAGCGTCGAGCTCACCGTGACCATGCTGGCCGGAATCCGGATCGGCGCGATCGTCGCCCCGTTCCCGGTGCAGTACCGGCAATATGAGCTCACCCAGCTCGGCGTGCTCGCCAACGTCAGCGTCTTCGTCACCGCCGCCGATCGGGCGGAGGGCATCGGTGCGCTGGCCGTACCGTCGATGCGGGAGGTGCTGGCCTGGGGCGGCGAGCTGGAGACCGCGACCGCGGACCGGGCGACGCTGGACGCGCACCTCAAGAGCTTCGAGCGGGACCCGAACGACTGCGTCACGATCTGCTGGACCTCCGGTACCGAGGCCACCCCGAAGGGTGTGCCACGCTGCCACTACGACTGGCTCGCGGTCGCCTGGACCTGTGCCGACGCGGCCGGTCTCACCGCCGACGACGTCGTGCTGAACCCGTTCCCCATGGTCAACATGGCCGGGATCGGCGGCGTCATGCTGCCGTGGCTGCGCACCGGCTGCACGCTGGTCCAGCACCACCCGTTCGAGCTGCCCGTCTACCTCACGCAGATCGCCACCGAGCGGGTCACCTACACGCTCGCGCCGCCCGCTCTGCTCACCCTGCTGCTGCACAAGCCGGAAGTGCTGGCCCAGTTCGACATCTCCTCGCTGAGCAGGATCGGCTCGGGTTCGGCGCCGCTGCCGCCGCCGATGGTGCGCGGCTGGCAGGAGAAGCACGGCATCGCGATCATCAACTTCTTCGGCTCCAACGAGGGCATCGCGCTGCTCTCCGACCCCGACACCATGCCCGACCCGGACGACCGCGCCCGTTTCTTCCCCCGCCCCGACGCCCCCGGCACCACCTGGCCGGGCACCCTCGGTGGCACCAAGGTCAAGCTGGTCGCCGCCGACGGCACCGAGGTCGCGGGCGAGGGCGTGCCCGGCGAACTGCGCCTCTCCGGCCCGACGGTGTTCGCCGGCTACCTGGCCGGTACGGCGGAAGCCGACCCCTTCGACGACGACGGCTACCTGATCACCGGAGACGTCTTCGAGCTCGCGGGCGACCGCTACCTGCGGTACGTGGACCGGACCAAGGATCTGGTCATCCGGGGCGGCATGAACATCGCCCCCGCCGAGCTGGAGGCCCTGCTGGCCGGGCATCCCGCCGTGGCCGAATCGGCCGTGGTCGGCTACCCCGACGAGGTGCTGGGCGAGCGGGTCTGCGTGCTCGTGGTCACCAAACCGGACACCGAGATCACCCTGGAGTCCGTGATCGAGTTCCTGCGGGCCACCGGCATCGCCTCGTACAAGCTGCCGGAACGCCTGGAGATCGTGGAAGCTCTTCCCCGCAATGCGGTCGGCAAGATCCTCAAGCGCGAGCTCCGCGAGTCACTGCTGTAGCGCCTGCAGGATGAAGGCGTAGATCTCCGCTTCGTAGTCGAGGTGGGCATATCGGCCGCTCGGTCCGGTGTGCCCACCGTCTTCTACCTCGACCCGGAAGAGCACGTTCGCTCCGTGGGCGCGGAGTTTGGCGACCCATTTGGCGGGTTCGCGGACCAGGACGCGGGGGTCGTTGACGGCTCCGGTGACCAGCAGGGGGGTCTTGGTTTCCGGGATAAGCATGTTGTCGTAGGGGGAGTAGGCGAGCATGGAGGCGAAATCTTCGGGTTTGCGGGGGTCGCCCCACTCCTCCCATTCGTTGACTGTGAGCGGGATCGTGTCGTCGAGCATGGTGGTGACCACGTCGACGAAGGGGACCTCGGCGATGACGGCGGCCCAGGGCCGCAGGCCGTACACGGCGGCCATCAGCAGGCCGCCGGCGGAGAGGCCGCGGGTGGCGATGGTGGTGACCTTGCCTTCCAGCCAGGCCGCCACGGCGACGTGGTCGGAGAAGGTGGTGGGTTTGCCGGCGAGGCGTCCGGCTTGCCACCAGGCTCGGCCCATCTCGCCGCCGCCGCGGATGTGGGCGTGGGCGAAGATCACGCCTTCGTCCAGGAGCACGGAAAGAGGGGCTTCCCAGGTGAAGTCGACGACGGCTTCGTAGGCGCCGTAGCCGTACAGCAGGCAGGGCGCGGTGCCGTCGAGAGGGACGTCGCGGCGGCGGACGACGGTGACGGGGATCATGACGCCGTCGGGGGCGGGGGCCCAGTGGCGTTCGCTGACGTAGTCGGCGGGGTCGTAGCCGGGGGTTTCGGTGGTTTTGCGCACCGTGCGCTCGCGGGTGGCGAGGTTGACCGTGGACCAGCGGGTGGGCTCGCTGTAGGAGCCGGTCTCGATCAGGATCTCGGTCGCGTCGTAGTCGTGGTTGTGCACGAGCGCGATCCGGCCCGCGGTGGTCTCCGGGTGGATCTCCCAGGGCTCGGTTCCGTCCATCGGGACGACCCGGAGCAACGGCTCCCCACCCCTGCGCAGAGATATGACGATATATCCGGCGAAACAGTCGGTCCGGTAGACGCGTTCGTCCGGATTGGGAGTGACCAGCTCATGGTCCACCCGGAACTCCGGCCAGCCGTCATCGGTCGTGATGACCAGGCGATCGTTCGTCGCGTCGTGATCCACCCGGTATTCGACCCGCGGCGTCCGCCCCCGCACCGAGCGCGGCTCCGCCTCCGGGGTCGCGGCGGGGATCAGCCACACCTCGGTGGTGTCCCGATTGGCCGCGGTGATCGTGATGTACGCCCCTGACCGGGTCGCCTCGACCGTCACCTCGAACCGCCGATCCGGCTCAGTCAGCACAACGGCGTCTTCACCCCCCAGAACATGACGCCGCACCTCATATGGCCGATAACACTCATCCACCACCGTGTAGAAGAAACTCGACGAATCCGCAGACCACGCCCCCGTGTAGTACGTCCCCGCCACCCGATCAGAAAGATCCACCCCCGCCTCCAGATCGCGGAACCGGAGCTCGTACACCTCATCCCCGCTCGTATCCACCGAATACGCCAGGAACCGCCCGCACGGGCTCACCTCCCGGACGCCCAACTCCACGTAACCCGCCGCTGCCAACTCGTCGAGATTCAGCAGCACAGAACCGCCATCAGAAGCATCACGCTTTCGACAGAAGTCACCAAACTCCCTTCCAGTTTCAATCTGGGTGTAGTAGACAAAAGCCCCATGACGCCAACTGACTGAAGACTCAGTCTCGGGCGTCCGTCCAGCCATTTTGGCCGCGAGAACCTGCTGAAAGGGGGCCAGATGGGCGGTCTCCGCCGCATAGTGCCGCCGCTCGGCGAGCAAGGTCTCGCGCGCCGCCTCCGGGTCGCGCATCCAGTCGTAGTCGTCGATTCGCTCGATCCCGTGCAACCGGTGCGCCACCGGTCTACGGGGAGCGATGGGGGGCTGTGTCATGGCAGGACAGTACCCAACCGACTGATTGACCAGTCAAGACCTCGGATCGACTCCCGCCCCCGGAGGACGATATGCACCACCTCGTCAGAAGAGCTCTGAGCGTCGCGCTCGCCGCCGGGCTGCTGACGGCGCCCGCCGCGACCGCGCTCGCCCAGACGCCCGCCCCGTCGCAGGGGAAGGTCACCTTCACCGTCGGCATCCTGTCCGACGTGGACTCCACGAACCCGTTCACCGGCATCGTGGTCGAGGCGTACGAGGCTTACGCCCTGATGTACGACTACCTGGTCACGTCCAGCCCCAAGGACGTGTCGGCGATGCCGAGCCTGGCGGAGTCGTACCAGGAGGCGCCGGACAAGAAGAGCTGGAGCTACAAGATCCGGGCCGGGGTGAAATGGTCGGACGGGCAGCCGCTGACGGCCAGGGACGCCGCCTACACCTTCAACCGGATCATCAACGGTGATTTCGAGCAGACCAACTACGGCAACTACGTCACCAACATCGAGCGGGCCGAGGCCACCGATGACACGACGCTGGTACTGCACGTGAAGAAGCCGACGCCGATCATGGAACGGCTGGCCGTGCCGATCCTGCCGGAGCACATCTGGAAGGACATCGACGGCACCGAGGTCAAGTCGTTCGCCAACGAGCCGGAGAACGGCCAGGCGATCGTCGGGTCCGGGCCGTTCCGGCTGATCGAGCGGCGCAAGGGGCAGTTCCTCCGGTTCGAGGCGAACAAGGAGTACTGGCGCGGCGCGCCCAAGATCGACGAGCTGGTCTTCCGGGTCTTCCTCAACGCCGACGCCGAAGCGCAGGCGCTCACCCGGGGCGAGATCGACTTCGCGTACGACCTGCAGAGCAACGTCCTCGAATCGTTGAAGAACAAGCCCGGCATCACCACCAGGGGCTCCGCCTACTCGGGCTTCGACGAGATCGCCTTCAACACCGGGGCCGCACTCGCCGACGGCACCCCGATCGGCGACGGCCACCCCGCGCTCAAGGACAAGCAGGTCCGCCTCGCCATCTCGCACGCCATCGACCGCGACGTCCTGGTCAACCGGGTGCTGGGCGGCAACGGCTCGCCCGCCGACACCTTCATCCCGCCGGTGTATCCAGCCCTGCACCTCGACCCCGCCAACAAGCAGAACTTCGACCCGGCCAAGGCCAACCAGATCCTGGACGCCGCCGGATACCCGAAGGGCGCCGACGGCGTACGCGAGAAGGACGGCAAGAAGCTGGCGCTGCGCCTGTTCGTCCGGGACAGCAGCGAGGAATCCCAGGCCACCGGCGAGTTCGTGAAAACCTGGCTCAAGGACATCGGCATCGAGGTCACCATCAAGGTGATGTCCGAGGACGCGCTCACCGAGATCATCGGCCAGGGCGAGTACGACATGTTCGAGTGGGGCTGGGTGGTCGAACCCGACCCCGACTACCAGATGTCGGTCTTCACCTGCGGCAAGCGCAGCTACAAGGACGGCGACTCGATCTTCGCCGACCTATCCGACTCGTTCTACTGCAACCCGGAATACGACAAGCTCTACGAGGAGCAGGCCGGCGAGACCGATCCCGCCAAGCGCGCCGAATTGGCCAAGCGCATGCAGCAGATGGTCTACGACGACGCCGCGTACGCGATGACCTATTACTACGACGACCTGGTCGCCTACCGCAGCGACAAGTGGACCGGCTTCGTCCCGCAGCCCGACCCGGACGGCTCGCTGCTGTTCCAGTACGGCATCCACTCCTACCTCTCCATCGAGCCGGTCAAGGCCACCTCCCCGGCGTCGGCCGCCGCGGCCGCCGAGGAATCCGGCGGCATGAGCTCCGCCCTGATCGGCGGAATCGTCGGCGCCGTCGCCGTGCTGGCGGTGGGCGGCGTGCTGGTCGCCCGCAGGCGCCGTACGGCGGACGCGGACGAGCGGGAATGACCGCGTTCCTCACCGGGACCCGGGGTTACGTGATCAGGAAGATCGGCTGGTCGCTGGGCACGCTGCTGTTCGTGGTGGTGTTCAACTTCTTCCTGTTCCGGCTGCTGCCGGGCGACCCGATCGGCCTCTACTCGCGGGGCCGCAACATGGCCCCCGAGCAGCTGATCAAGCTGCGCGCCGAGCTCAACCGGCCGATCGGCGCGCAGTTCCTGGAATACCTGTCCAACCCGTTCGCCAGCACGATCAACTCGGTCCGGTTCAACCGCCCGGTCTGGGAGCTGGTCGCCGAGCGGGTCTGGCCGACCGTGCTGCTGGTCGGCACCGCGATCCTGATCGCCTCGGTGGCCGGGATCTGGCTGGGCATCCGCAGCGGCTGGCGGCGCGGCGGCACCTTCGACCGGGTGACCACCGGCGTCACCAACACGCTCTACGCGATGCCGGAGTTCTGGGTCGGCATGGTGCTGCTGATCGCGTTCCCGTTCTTCCCGAGCGGCGGCATCTCCACGCCGGGCGTGACCGGGTTCCTGGACACCGTCCTGGACACGGCCTGGCACATGGTGCTGCCGGTGACCGCGCTGGCCATCGTCTACCTGGCCGAATACACCTCGATCATGCGCGCCTCCCTGGTGGACGAGCTGCGGCAGGACTACCTGCAGCTGGCCAGGGCCAAGGGTCTGCGGGAAGACCTGGTCAGGCGGCGGCACGCGGTGCCCAACGCGCTGCTGCCCACGATGACGCTGATCTTCCTCAACCTCGGCTTCGTGATCGGGGGAGCGATCACCGTGGAGACCGTGTACTCCTGGCCCGGGCTCGGGCTGCTGTCGTACGAGGCGCTGCGCGGGCCCGACATCCCGCTGCTCCAGGCCGTGTTCCTGCTGTTCTCCATCGGGGTGGTCGTGTTCACGCTGCTCGCCGACCTGCTCTACGCGGTGCTCGACCCGAGGGTGAGCACCCAATGACGGCCAGATCGATCACCTGGGCCCGCCGCCGGACCACGCTGGCCCGGTTCTGGCGGGACTTCCGCTCCCACAACACCGCCCTGGCCGGGCTCGCCATCCTGGCCGTCTTCGCCCTGGTCGCGATCTTCGCGCCGCTGCTGGCCGACCCGGACGGGCTCAACGTGGCCAAGGCCACCGCCAAGAGCCACCAGCCGCCGTCGGCCGACTACTGGCTCGGCACCGACCAGAACGGCCTGTCCATCCTGACCCTGCTCGTGCACGGCACCCGGGTCTCGCTGATCGTCGGCTTGTCCGCGACCGCGATCGCCATCGTGATCGGCACCCTGGTCGGCATCATGGCCGGGTTCTACGGCGGCTGGGCGCGCTCGCTGCTGATGGGCTTCACCGACTGGTTCCTGGTGATCCCGTTCCTGCCGCTGGCCATCGTGCTGGCGACCGTGCTGGGCGCGTCCCTGTTCAACATCATCGTCGTGATCGGCGTCACCTCCTGGCCTGGTACGGCACGGCTGGTGTGCGCGCAGACGTTGAGCGTGCGGTCCCGGCCGTACATGGAAAGGGCGAAAGCGCTCGGGGCGGGCGACTGGCATCAGATGACGCGGCACGTGCTGCCGAACGTCATGCCGGTCGTGCTGGCCCATGTCGTGCTGACCGTGTCGATCGCGATCCTGTCGGAGACCACGCTGTCGTTCCTCGGGCTCGGCGATCCGACCGCGCAGTCGTGGGGGAACATTCTCGACGCCGCGTACGGCACGGGGGCGATGTCCAACGGCGAGTGGTGGTTCGTGTTGCCGCCCGGGATCTGCGTGGTGCTGGTCGTGCTGGCGTTCACCCTGGTCGGGCGGGCGCTTGAGGTCGTGCTCAACCCGCGCCTGAAGGAGGGTTGATGAGCCTTCTTGAGTTGAAGGATCTGCGGGTCACCTATGCCGGAGATGTGCCCGCCGTGCGCGGGGTTGATCTGGCGGTGGCGCCGGGTGAGGTGCTGGGGGTGGCGGGGGAGTCCGGGTGTGGCAAGTCCACCATCACCAATGCCGCTTTGCGGCTGCTGCCGCGCTCGGCGAAGGTCGACGGGCAGGTGCTGCTCGACGGCGAGGATGTGTACGGCATGTCGTTCGGGCGGCTTCGGGCGATTCGGTGGGCCGAGGCGTCGATCGTGTTCCAGGGGGCGTTGCATTCGCTGAACGCGGTGCAGAACATCGGGCGGCAGATCGCCGAGCCGATCCTGCTGCACGAGCCGAAGACCTCCAAGCGGGAGGCGGATCGGCGGGTGGGGGAGCTGCTCGAACAGGTGGGGTTGCCGGCGCGGCGGGCCAGGGATTATCCGCATCAGCTGTCGGGCGGGCAGCGGCAGCGGGTGATGATCGCGCTTGCGCTGGCCTGCCGGCCGCGGCTGGTGATCGCGGATGAGCCGACGACCGCGCTGGATGTGATGGTGCAGGCGCAGGTGCTGGAACTGCTGGGGGGACTGGTACGGGATCTGGGGTTGGCGTTGGTGCTGATCTCGCATGATCTGTCGGTGCTGGGGACCACGTGTGATCGGGTCGCGGTCATGTATGCGGGGAAGGTCGTGGAGCAGGGTCCTGCTTCTGCGGTGTTCGATGATTCGCGGCATCCGTATAGTGCGGCGCTGGCTGGGGCGTTTCCGCGGGTGGGGGATGAGCGGTTTAGGTATGCGCCGCGTGGACTGCCGGGGGATCCGCCGTTTCCGGGGGATTTGCCGGGTGGGTGCGATTTTCATCCGCGTTGTCCGGTCGCTTTGGAGAGGTGCTCGGCTTCTGAGGTGGCGTTGACCGCGCTCTCCTCGTCGTCCGGATCCGAACCGTCCGGGCGTGAGTTGTCCGGGGCGGATGATGGCCGGAGCGCCGCCTGCTTGCGTGCCGGGGAGACTGGCCTGGATCTGCGAGGTGCTCGATGAGCTCGGCGGATATTTCGGAAATGTCGGATGTGGTGGCGCTGGCTGCGCGTGGGGTGTGCGTGCGGTTCGGGGCGGCGCGGGCCGTGGACGGGGTGGATCTGGAGATCGGCGCCGGGGAGATCGTGGCGCTGGTCGGGGAGTCGGGGTGCGGGAAGACGACGCTGGCGCGGAGCCTGCTCGGGCTGGTGAAACCCGCGTCGGGGAAGGTCGAGTATGGTGCCCGGCCGCTGGGGTATTCGCGGGGGGATCTGAAGGAGTTCCGGCGGCATGTGCAGCTGGTGTTGCAGGATCCGAGCGGGTCGCTGAATCCTCGGCACACCGTGTATGAAGCGGTGGCGGAGGGGTTGCGGATTCACGGCGTCTCGGACGACGAGGAAGTCCGGGTGGCTGCGGCGTTGTCGAAGGCCGGCCTCCGCCCACCTGACCGATTTTTCATGAAATATCCGCATGAGTTGTCCGGGGGGCAGCGGCAGCGGGTCGTCATCGCGGGCGCGCTCGTGCTCGACCCCGACGTGCTCGTCGCCGACGAGCCCGTCTCCTCCCTCGACGCTTCGGTACGCGGCGAGATCCTGGCGTTGCTGCTGCGCCTGCGCGCGGAACTCGGCCTGTCGGTCCTGGTCGTCACCCACGACCTCGGGCTGGCCTGGAACATCGCCGACCGGGTGGCCGTCATGTACCTCGGCCGGATCGTGGAGACCGGCGACACCGCCGAGGTGCTGATGAATCCCCGCCATCCGTACACGAAGGCGCTGCTGTCGGTCGTGCCGGAAGTGGCCCGGCAGGAGCCGATCGTCCTGGTCGGGGAAACACCCGATCCGTCCCGAATCCCCGAGGGTTGCCGCTTCCGGCCGCGCTGCCCCGCGTACGCCGCCGGGTTGCCCGCCGAGCTCGCCACCCGCTGCGAAAAGGAGTCCCAGCCCGTGCTGCCCTCGGACCGCGGCCACCATGCCGCCTGCGTACTCCCATGAACGTCGGCGCCATCTGCTCCGATCTGATCAGGATCGACACCACCAACGAGGGCGACAACCGGGGGCGGGGCGAGCGTGCCGCCGCCGAGTATGTCGCCACGTTTCTCGCCGACCGCGGCGTCGAGGCCCAGATCCTGGAATCCTCGAAAGGTCGCTCCAACGTGGTCGCGCGGATCTCGGGGACGGGTTCCGGCGTTCCTTTCCTGATCCACGGGCACCTGGACGTGGTCCCCGCCGCCGCCGAGGACTGGGCGTTGCATCCCTTCTCGGGCGAGATCGTCGACGGGGTCGTCTGGGGGCGCGGTGCCGTCGACATGAAGGGCACCTGCGCGATGACCCTCGCCATGGTCGCCGAATGGTCCCGATCAGGCGTACGCCCCGACCGCGACCTCGTGCTCGCATTCACCGCTGACGAGGAAGCCACCGGCGAGTACGGCTCCTATTACCTGGTCCGCGAACACGCCGACCTCTTCGACGGCGTCCG
Source organism: Acrocarpospora sp. B8E8 (assembly GCF_039871605.1). Taxonomy (NCBI): domain Bacteria; kingdom Bacillati; phylum Actinomycetota; class Actinomycetes; order Streptosporangiales; family Streptosporangiaceae; genus Acrocarpospora; species Acrocarpospora sp. B8E8. The sequence goes on from NZ_JBDPLV010000038.1 coordinate 56,405, forward strand.
CGAAGCGATCAGCGAGGACGGCGGCTACAGCGTCGTCCACGACGGCAAGCGGATCTATCCGGTCGCCGTCGGGGAACAGGGCATGGCCTGGATGCGCGTACGCGCGCACGGCACCGCCCAGCACGGCTCCCTGCGCGCGAGCGACAACGCGGTCGCCGAGATCTGCCACGCCATGTCCCGCCTCGCCGCGTACGAGTGGCCGCTGCAGCTCACGCCGGGCGTCCGCGGCATGCTCGACGGCATCGCCACCGCTTTCGGCCGCCCCTTAGACCTCACGGACCTGGACGCCGAAGCAGATCGTCTCGGCAAAGTCGGCGAACTCTTCAAACACGTCCTCCGCAACTCCGCCAACGTCACCATGCTCAACGCCGGCTACAAGGTCAACGTCATCCCCGGCTCCGCCGAAGCCCAGATCGACGGCCGCTTCCTCCCCGGCTCCGGCGACGACTTCCTCGCCACCATCGACACCCTCCTCGGCCCCAAAATCACCCGCGAATTCATCTGCTTCGAGGACGCCCCCGAAGCAGATCCCGGCGGCCCCACCTTCGACGCCCTCTGCGCCTCCCTCATCGCCGAAGACCCCGCCGCCCTCCCCATCCCGTACGTCATGAGCGGCGGCACGGACGCCAAAGCCTTCAACGAACGAGGCATCGTCACCTACGGCTTCGCCCCCCTCGCCCTTCCCCCCGACTTCGACTACAACGCCATGTTCCACGGCATCAACGAACGTGTCCCCGTCGCGGCCCTCGAATTCGGCGTACGCGTCCTGGACCGCTTCTTCCGGCGTTCGGATCTTCGGAGGTGAGCGTCGTGGCGACGGTGGTCTGGTCAGCTGAGACGTTGGCGCATGTGCCCGGGGCCGAGATCTGGATCGGGGTGCGGACGCCGGGGACCGAGGTCCCGGAGCGGGTCACGGTCATTCGCGACGAGCTGGCCGCGGGTGGGTTTCCGATTGTCGAGGCAGCGCCGCACGGGGACGAGGTGCTGCGGGCGGTGCACGAGCCCGCGTTCGTGGATCATCTGCGGGAGGTGTGGCAGAAGTGGGAGGACGGCGGCTATCCGCGGGACTACGGTCAGGATCGGGTGGTGCCGTATGTTTTCCCGACTGAGGCCATGCTCGCCGGAATGCCCGCGCATCATCCGGTAGCGACGCATGCCCGCGCGGGGCTGTATTGCTACGACACGATGACCTTGGTCGGGCCGGGCACCTGGCAGGCCGCACGAGCCGCTGTGGACGCGGCCCAGACCGCCGCCGACCTGGTCGCCGCAGGGGAACGGGTGGCCTACGCCCTTTGCCGCCCGCCTGGACATCACGCCACCCCCGCCGGCTACGGCGGTTCGTGCTACCTGAACAACGCCGCCGTCGCCGCCCAGTCCCTCCGCGACCACGGCTTCGCCAAAGTGGCGATCATCGACGTGGACGCCCACCACGGCAACGGCACCCAGGCAATCTTCTGGGAGCGCTCCGACGTCTTCTACGGCTCCGCTCACGTCGACCCCGGCGCCGGCTGGTTCCCCCACTATTTCGGCTTCCCCGACGAAACCGGCACGGGTCCCGGCCAGGGCACCACCCTCAACATTCCCATCACCCCCGAATCCGGCGACGCCACCTGGCTCTCCGCCCTCACCCGCCTCCGCGACGCCACCGAAGCCTTCGGCGCCGAAGCCGTCGTCGTCTCCCTCGGCGTCGACGCCGCAGCCGATGACCCAGAAAGCCCGCTCCGCGTCACGACCTCCGGCTACCACCAGACCGGGACGATCATCGCCTCCCTCGGCATCCCCATCGTCGCCGTCCAAGAGGGCGGCTACCACCTCCCGTCCTTGGGCACCCTGGTAGCCGAAACCCTCCACGGCCTAGCCGGCTGACGGCTCCCCGCTCTGACCATCAGCGCCATGATCACCGCGTACGCGATGCCCGCGAGCGAGACTTGGGTGGCGATCGCGGGCAGGTACCAGCCGGGGCCGTCGGCGAGCACCTGGGGGACGGGCTCGCCGCTGGCCCCGCTGAGTACGAAGGGCGCCGCCAGCAGCAGGAACAGGTAGGGAAGCCCCGCGACCCCCAGTCCGACCAGGAGCGGGGCGGACACTCCGCGCCGCCGGGCGATCCCCGCCAGCACCAGGGCGACGACTCCGGCGATGCCGAGAATCGCCCCGTGCGTCCAGGCGGTGGCAGGGGCTCCATCCAGGTAGAAGTCGCCATTCGCGTACTCTCCCGGGTTCGCCCGCGCCGCTTCCGCCGCGAGGAGGTCCGCTTGGTGGATCGCGACGAAGTTGAGCAATGTGACGCTGACGGCCACCAGCGGCAGGTGTCGCATGAGCAGCAGCGCCATCCTGGGTGCCGGGCTGGGCGTCCGGCGCGCGCCGATCAGGCACAGGCTGGCCAGGTACGCCACCGCCGCTGCAGCCAGTGTCACGGCCCGGGCGACCGGGTACCAGCCCGGATCCGAAAGACCGGCCCCGGTGAAGTGCACTGCGACCAGCCCACCCAGGTACGCGGGTGCCAGGAACCCCATGCCGAACAGGGTGGCGGCGACGGTCCGGCGCGACCCGTACCGCATCAGGGCGGCCATGGACGCGAAAAGGATCGCGGCGACGGCGAAGAAGATCACGGCAGGCCGTGCACCGGCCGGACGGTCAGCGGCGAGATCGAGGAGACAGACGGCCGATCCGAAGACCGCGACCTGCGCCAGGAACACGGAGGGCAGCCCCCATCGGCCGGCGGCGCTCACTTCGACGCGCATAGGAGAGACCATAACCAGCCGCAGCGGCGCAGACGCGGCCACTCCAGGGCGCCGGGAGAACTCGCTCACGTACCGCTTGGCCGCGCTACGTTTCGTGTGTGCCGCAGTGATTATTGTCGTTCGCGACAAGGTGTCGTGGTGTGGTCGCGGGAGAAGCCGTGAGCGAACGGGACGACCTGCTGGATACGGTGCGGGCGCGGCTTAGGCAGGTGACGGCGACCGGTGACTCGTCACCGTTGCTGGAAGCTGTCGCGATTGCCGATGCTCGGCACCTGGCCGCGGGTCTGACTGGCCAGGAATCCCATCTTGAGACGCGGCGTGTGCTCGGCTGGTGGCATTGGCACCGCTATCAAGGGCTTCCCGAGGGAGAGGCCCAGGACGATCTGGTCGCCGCGGCCGAGATGTTCGGCGTGTGCTTTCTGGCCGAGATCGCTGATGAGGATCTTCCAGAATCGCTGTTACCGATCCTGGCCGCTCAGGCGGTCCCGCACGCGATCACGTTGCTCAACCGGGCGTTGAACTCGGCTGATCCGGATCTGCTGGAACGTGGCGTCCGGTTGTGGCGGCGCATCGTCGACCTCACTCCGGCCGATCACCCCGCCCGTAGTGGATTCCTGGCCAACCTCGGTATCACGTTGCGGGAACGGTTCGAGCGCGGCGGCGATCAGGCGGATCTGGAACTGGCCATCACCAATTTGCGCCAGGCCGTGGGAACCGATCACCCCGACCATGCGGCGATGCTCAGTAGCCTCGATGGCGCGTTGCGGGTGCGGTTCGAGCATGGTGGCAGCCCGGCCGATCTGGAGGAGGCCATCACCTGCCTGCGCCAAGCTGTGGAGACAACGCCACTCGATCATCCCGGCAGCGCCAGCCGCCTGACCAATCTTGGCAACGCGCTCCAGGTGCGGTTCGCTCTCACCGGCGATCGGGCCGATCTGGACCAGGCCATCATCGTTCAGCGGCAAGCCATCGACAGCTCCTTGCCGGATCACCCACACCGAGCAACGATCTTGAGTGCGCTCGGCAACGTGCTTCAGGCTCGGTACGCGCGCGTGGGCGAACCGGCCGATCTAGATAAGGCCATAGTCGCCCACCAGCAGGCCGTCGAGATCACCCCAAAAGATCATCCGGACCGCGGCGCGCGCCTGAATAACCTGGGCAGCGCGCTCCAGGTGCGCTTCGCCCGTACCGGTGATCTGGCAGATCTGGACCTCGCCGTCTCGTGCCTGAACCAGGCGCTGGACTCCACCGCGCGTGATCATTCGACGATCTTGGGCAATCTCGTCGGCGCGTTACAGGCGCGGTTCGCCCGCAGCGGAGCGGTCGCGGACCTGGAGCAGGCCATCATCGGCATGCGCCTCGCGGTGGAAAGTGCCCCACTTGGGAACCCTGCCCGCGCCGCACACCTGAGCAGCCTGGGGAACGCGCTGCAGACACGGTTTGCCCGCATTGGTGACCTGCGTGACCTGGAAGAGGCCATCACCAGCGTGCGCCAGGCCGTCGAAGCGACTCCGCACGATCACGCGGAACTGGCGATGATCTCGAACAATCTCGGCAACATGCTGCTGACACGCTTCGTCCACACCAGTGCCTTGGCGGACCTGGAAGAAGCGATCACCAGCCTGCGCCAGGCGGCCGAAACGACCCCCCACGACCACCCGGGCCGTGCCATGCACTTGAGCAACCTCGGCAACGCGCTTATGACACGATTCACCCGCACTGGGCACACGGCGGACCTGGAACAGGCCATCGCCATCGAACGGCAGGCGGTGGAAGCCACCCCACGCGACCACCCCGACGGCGCCCTCCGCCTGTCCAATCTCGCCAACGTCCTGCAGACGCGGTACGAGCGCAGCCAAGCCTTGGCGGACCTGGAAGAAGCCATCACCCACCTGCGGCAGGCAGCGGAGGTCACTCCACCCGACCATCTCGACCGCACGATGATCTTGAACAATCTCGGCAACTCCCTCCAGACCCGGTACGAGCACGGCGGCATCGGTTCAGATCTGGAGGAAGCCCTCACCATCCAGCAACTCGCCGTGGACAGCACCCCACCCGACCATCCCGCGCGCGCAGCCCGGCTGACCAACCTCGGCATCGCCCTGCAAACGCGGTACGCGCACAGTGGTAGCCCGGCAGATCTGGACCAGGCGATCAGCGCCCTCCGGCAGGCCGTACGGGCCACTCCGTCCGACCACCCCGCACGGGCCGCGCGTCTCACGAACCTCGGCATCGCGGGGCAGATCCGGTTTGAACAGAGCGGGCATGCGGCGGACCGAGATGAAGCGGTGGACGCCTATGAAGAGGCGGCTCGGAGTGTGGTGGGAGCTCCATCCCAGCGGATCCGTGCGGCGCACCAAGCCGCCAGGCTGATCGCGGCGGATCCCACGCGAGCCGGCGGACTCCTGGAAACCGCGGTCCGGCTGTTGCCGGAGGTGAGCCCCCGGCAACTCGAACGCTCCGATCAGCAACATATGATCGGCCAATTCCCCGGGCTGGCCGCCGACGCGGCCGCCTACGCCTTGGCCGACACCATCGCACCTTCCGACGTTCGCGGCCAGAAGGCTCTGCGGCTGCTGGAAGCGGGACGGGCCGCTCTGCTCAGCCAGACCCTGCACACCCGAAGTGACCTCAGCGACCTTCGCGAGCGACACCCGGACCTGGCCGACCGGTTCGTGGCCCTGCGTGACCAGCTTGACCAGCCGATCTTACGGGAGGCCGTATTACCGATGGATTGGCAGGGCAGCGGGCCGATGGATGACCGTCACCGGATGGCTGCTGAATTGGCCGACGTGATGGAACGGATCCGGTCGCTGGGCGGATTCGCGTCCTTTGCCCTCCCGCCTAGCATCGAGGAACTGACCGAACAGGCGACCTCGGGACCGGTGGTCACCTTTAACGTCAGCTCTCTTCGTAGTGACGCCCTCGTCCTCACCCGTACCGGCATCAGCGCAGTGGAACTGACCGGCCTCGATCAGGCGAGTCTGGTCGACCGGATTGACCGGTTCCGCCAAGCTCTGAGAAGCCGGGGACGACGTGGTCATCCTGGACGTGCTCGCCTGGCTGTGGGACGTCGCCGCAGGCCCGGTCCTGCACGAGCTCGGCATCGACGGCCCGCCTCGGGGCGACATCACGCGGTGGCCGCGGGTGTGGTGGGCGCCGGGAGGGCTGCTCACGCTCCTGCCGATCCACGCCGCCGGACACCACGCCGCCGACTCCGACCCACAACATCGCGCTGTGCTGGACCGGGTCGTGTCCTCCTACACCCCGACCGTCACCGCACTGCGCCACGCCCGCCAGCATCCCACCGCCCGTACTCCGCCCACCGGCGCGGAGCGGGCACTGATCGTGGCCATGCCCACGACACCCGGCCTGCTCTACCGGGGCCGGTTACCCCAGGTCATCCGGGAGGCTCGCCTGGTCGCCGACCACCTGCCCGGTGCCGTCGCGCTTACCGAACCGCCAGGTCGCGCAGCCAGCCCTCCGGCGGAGACGACGCCGACCAAGACCCGCGTCCTGACCCACCTGACGACGTGCGCGATCGCCCACTTCGCCTGCCACGGTCTCAGCGACCCCGCCGACCCGTCGGCCAGCAGGCTCCTGCTCCACGACCACCAGCACGATCCGCTCACCGTCGCCAGCCTGGCCCCGATCACCCTCAGCCACGCCCGCCTGGCCTACCTGTCGGCCTGCTCCACCGCGCTCACCAGCCACACGGACCTGCTGGACGAGTCCATCCACCTGACCTCGGCCTTCCAGATGGCCGGATTCCCCACGTCATCGGCACCCTGTGGGAGATCGCGGACAGATCCGCCGTACAGATCGCCGACACCTTCTATTCCGCATTGGCCACGGGGGACGGGAAGGTGGACACCCGCCGCGCCCCCTACGCTCTGCACCAGGCCGTTCAGTCCCTCCGCCGCCAGGACCCGCTCACGCCATCGCAATGGGCCGCGCACCTCCACGCGGGCGCATGACCCCCATCGCTGGCTCAGGTCATACCAACCCCGACGTCTTACGCCCGCTACCTCCTTGAGGTTACGTGTCACTGGTCGTGAGCACGGGACGTCATTGCAGGTGCACATCAACGTTGTGATATGTCCTGACCGATAACCTCCAGCCGTGCTCAAGCTGTCGCCGGGGTGTTTCGCCATAGCGGTAACCAGCGCCCGCGTGCCGTGCCCTCTTCGCGGCATGAGCGGACGTTCACGTGCTGGGTCAAGGTCGAGACTCCCTCAGACGCGGCGGTAACCCGGTGGTGGATGGGAACGGACAGACGGGAGAATCTTCCCGTGATTGACCGTGACGAGATCGATGCGACGAGCAAGCTCCTCGGCGTCCACACCTCCGACGTGCAGCGCGACTACCTGTACGGGTGGCTGCTGGCTGGCCTGTACGGCGACAACCGGGTCATGCGCGACCAGTTCGTCCTCAAAGGCGGCAACGCATTCCGCAAGGCATACTTCGTTAACACCCGGTTCTCCGGCGACCTTGACTTCGCCGCCCCAGCCGGGCTGCACCCCGGCCAACTGCTCGACACGCTGAACAGCGCCTGTCGAATGGTCCAGGGACGCACCGGCGTCGAGTTCGACCTCGACCGGAACGCCCAAACCGACCAACGCAGCATCGACAGCGGCAAAACCGTGCACAAGTTCACGTTGTACTTCAAGGACTTCTACGGCAAGGCCAGCAAGATGACCATTGCGCTGCGCATGGACGTTACCGAGTTCGGCCGCCTCTACCTGCCGATTCAACAGCGTAAGCTCATCCATCCTTACTCCGACCAGGCCGACTGCGTCACCACGCTTGAGGTAGTCAGCTTGGAGGAGGCCCTGGCCGACAAGCTGAAGTGTTTGTTGCAACGGCATATGTCCAACGACCTGTTCGACCTCGTCTACTCAATCTTCGTCAACAACGACGTCGCGGTGGACAAGACGACGGTCGTCACGACGTTCCTCCGCAAGACGATCTTCGAGCCCAGCCCGCAAGCCGCCCTCGGACTCCTGCTGGCAGTGCCATTTGAGGTCATGCGCGGCTATTGGAACAAGATTGTCTGCGTTACAGAGAGCCGGATGGACTTCACCATGGCGGTGGACCGGTTTAGGGGAGAGCTGCGGTCGCTGTTCTCGTCGTTCCACTACGGCGACGCCAACCAGCTTGCCTTCTTCCCAGCGGAGCTGCGCACCCCGATCATGCATGCTGGGCGCTCGCAGACCCTGCTGCGCATGACCTACGACGGCGTACAGAGACTGGTCGAGCCCTACTCCCTGGCGTTCAAATGGCGCAAGGGCGCGATCGGACAGGAGTACCTCTACGTCTGGGACCAGACCGGCGGGTGTCATCCGGGCCCGGTATCAAGAGCCTGTTCAACTGGAAGATCACATCGCTGGAGAACACCGACATCAAGTTCGAGCCCCGCTTCGAGATCGAACTGGCGAAAGCTGGGGAGTATGGCGAACGCACCACATTCTCCTCCTCCCGCCGCTCCAGTCTCTTGCCCTCTACCCGAGCGAGCCCGCGCCCGCAGGCCCGCTACCGGGTGCGCTGCGCCTACTGCCAACGCGAATTCGACCGGGCCAGCCCTTCCACGGTGATGCGCCCGCACCAGGACAGTTACGGCAACCCGTGCCCGGGGCGGCGGGGCTACCGCATCTGATCGGCGGCCCCGGAGCGTGGATCGGGTATGCAAGCACGCTCTCATCGGCAGATCGTGCACGCGATCATGGCCAGCATATACATGAGGGTCACGACTGTTTCACTCGCGCGGATCGATGGTGGCGTTGCCCAGGGCGACGCCACCGCTTGAGTCGGGGCTATTGTGCACCGCATGCGCGTCCCCGATTGGCTCGACGACACCCGGACCTCCTACGACGCCGTGGCGGTCAGCTACGCCGACCTGCTGCGCGACGCTCTCGCCGGCGGAGGCACGCACACCCGGGACAACGTCCGCATCACCCACTGGTTCTGCAATCTCAAGAAGAACACCTACAGCGATGAGCTCCCGGAGTACGCGAAGGCCACGCTCGCCAGGCGCCTGTACGGCACGCCAATTCCCGAGGCACTGATCCGAGCTCGCCAAGCGCACCACAGGGGCCGTCGCGAGCGGATGCTGGCAGACCCTGATCTGGATCCCCGGCGGAGGGAACTTCTCGAGCGCATGCAAGTGGCCTTCGGCCGCCGATCGCGCCTCAAGGAGAATTAGAAGTGCACCCGCTTCAAGTGGTGCAGGGCTCCTCTATGCACCCAGCCAACGAGCGCACAGTCATCGCCAGATTAACCCAAGCCGACATAGCCGATCACGAGATTACGTGGTGTCCATCAGAACTACTCGCACACGCCCTCCAAGCGGCAAGTGCGGGCGGTTCGTTCGCGGAATGACGCACCTCGAGATCCGCGCGGAATGCGGCATGGCCGTGGCGTGGTCGGTAGAGCTAGCCAGCATCAAACGCCCCATCGTGGCGCGGGCGAATCCTGACGTTCGCGGAGCAACGGGACGTCGGTTCCCACTGAACCGCAGGGCGTCGAGCCATAGGCTTCGGCAGTGAACGCCGACGACGTCTGGTCGTTGCGCCCCCCGCGCGGAGGAGATCGCATGCAGGACCCTTCGAACTCGATGGAGATCGCCGAGCCTGAGGAGAACGGCCAGAGCAATACCGCCGACTCGCCTGTTGTGGACGATCCGACACCCAACTCGGACGTCGACTCAACGACGGCATCGATGGTCCTGGCGGAGGTGCTCCCAGGGGTTGCTGTCGTCTTCGGTGAGGTCCCGGCGGAACTCAAGCTCGATTTGATCGACTTTGGGCTCGTGTCGGCCGCCGACCGCAAGCAGATCTCCACAGTCCTCGCCTCGATCGGAAACACGGCGACCGTGGCCGGCAACCTCGGAAACAAAACGCATTCGCCAGCGCGCAGGGGCTCTACAGGATCAGCGACGCGACACAGGCCCTACTGAAGGCCGGTGGAACGCTCGCCGTCAAGGATGGCGCGAACCTCGGAACGGTGTTCTCCTCCGGTCGCATCGTTCATCAGGCCCGCTTCATCCCCGTGACTGCGGTGAGCGCGGCGCAGATCGCGGTGACGATCGGGCCGGCGCTGGCCATGGTCGCCCTTCAGATGCAACTGAGTCAGATCACAGGCCTTGTCAGAACCAACATCGCGCTGACAAGCCAGATACTCACGACCATCCGCAACGAGCAGTGGGCTGAGCTGACGGCGCTCGTCGCCACCGTCGATCGCGTAGTCGACCGGGCGCGAGAGGCCGAATCGGTCCCAACCTCCTTGTGGGACACCGTCGCGGGTAGTGAAGCGTCGCTGCGTAAGCAGCGTGAGCAGTACCGACTGAACGTCGGCGATCACATCCGGCAGATCCATCGGGTCGACGCGCATGGCCGCCGTGAGTATCTCGAGACCAACGCCGAGGCGATCCTCTTCGACGCGAACGCCCTTCTGTCCTCCGCCAAGGCATGGACCGGATATCAGGCGCTCCACGCCGCGCGGGCGAGTGCCGCTGGACCCGAAGACGCCGGCGAGGCCCGGCTCGTCGACATCATTGCGCGTGACACTCGCACGGAGCTCGACTCGGCCCTCGCCGAGACGACGAACCTCGTCGACTCGCTGACGCGGGAGCTACGAATCATCGTCGAGCTCCCCGGACGCGCCGCGCTGCCGCTGCCGGGGAAGCGGAAGGACTCGATTGCGGCCCGCCAGACCTCCGCCCGTCTTCTCGAGGCGATCGAGCCTCTTGCCGATGCACTCCATCCGCCGGCCCCTCCGCTCGAGGCTCCGGGCGTCGTCTGCGCACCCGAATCGCTGGATCTCGAGCCGTACCTTCGCATCCTGCGATGGTTCCTCGAGGACGGTGAGACCCTACGTGTCCTCGGCTTCCCCGACCAACTCGATGCTCCCGGTCCAATTTCTGCGATCTTCGGCGGAGCGAAGGAGAAGTTGCTGGTCGCCGTCACGGATCGCCGCATCATCACGGCCAAGACGAACGCATTCCTTGAGCAAGGCGAGATCCATCAAGGCATCCCGATTGACCGGGTGCGATACGTCCGAGCAGCGACCACACAGGACAGAAGCGCGCGCTCGGCGATCGACCTCATCACGCGCGACGAGAACATCCGGTGGCTCTTCCACACTGACATCGACAACACTCACCTGGACGCGCTCGCCGCCGTGCTCGCCGAGTCGATGACGATCCCGGACGTCGAACGCGATGAGCTTCAACGGCGGCGCTACGCCCCCATCGAGGCGGCCGGGAAGGGCGAGAGTACTGGCACGAGGTCCACGGAACCGACTGGATCCGAGGCCACGACCTGCGATGCCGAGTAGGCCTTGAGCCAATTGACGAGGGGCCGCCCCGACCGCACGTGCCCGAGCCTGGTCACGTGCGGCGGTAGGCATGGGTGCCTGATGCGGGCACGATGGATGGAGCGAGTGAGCAGCGTTCCCGTGTGATCGATGCTCAATCGCTCCACTTGGTGGGCAGTGGTGTGCGGCCAACCGGCTCAGACATCGGCGCCACCTCGCGGATCATGTCCGCACCCGGCTCCGGGGAGCCCCGAAACGCCCGCTCATCGGCAGAAGCGGACACCATCACAGGTCCAGCGCCGAACAGGATCGGCCTGCCGACCCGCTCGGCGGGTAGGCGAGAGCCGCGCGGCACCAACCCTCATCGTGCTCACGATCGTGTCGCTGGCCCCTCGCAGGGTTTCGGTCCCTGACATGCTCAACTCCAGTGACGTCTCATGCTCATCCCGAGCGACGCCCAACCTTGATGCCCGCAGTCATCCAGCAGCCACTAGCCAACTCGTCATGCGCAGGTTGTGCACGGGCTCTCCAGGTGCTGGCGAACTCGCTGATGTGCCGCTTGGGCTGCGCTAACTTCCGTGTGTGCCGCAGAACCGATTGCCGTTCCCTGGTGAGGTCCGCGCTGTGCGGGTTGGTAGCCGAACGGTGTGGATCCGTCCGGAGGTCTTCGACACCTATTGGCGATTCGCCGCCGAACGCCAGCGCGTGTTCCACCGCCGAGCCGTCGGCGACCCGCCACCGTGGACCACCGACGGGATCATCGGACGGCACAAGTTCACCAACGTGTACCGCGCGGCCGACCGCGTCTCGCAGTACCTGATCCGTGACGTCATCCACACCGGGCCGCAGGAGCTCGACGAGGTGGTGTTCCGGATCCTGATATTCAAGATCTTCAACCGGATCGAGACCTGGGAACTGCTCACCGACTCCCTTGGCGCGCCTCCCACGTGGGACGGCTACGCCTTCGCGGCCTACAACTCCGTGCTCACAGCGGCGATGGCTCGGGGGGAGCGCGTCTACTCAGGGGCGTACATCGTTCCGAATCCAGGGTTCGGCGAGGCGCGCAAGCACGGCAACCACCTGCGGCTGATCGAACGTGCCATGGCCTCCGCCCTGCCCAAGCGGTTCGCAGACGCCGCCGGGCTGCGCGAGGTATACGAGCTGCTGCTCGCGCTGCCCTCGCTGGGGCCATTCCTCGCCTACCAGTACGCCATCGACCTGGCCTACTCGCCCATGGTCGACGTCGGCGAGAACGAGTTCGTCGTGGCCGGTCCAGGCTGCCTGGACGGGATCTCCAAGATCTTCGCCGACACCGGCGGCCTGAAACCCCCGGAGGTGGTGGCCTGGATCGCCGACGTCTCGCACGAGCAGTTCGACCGGCTCGGCTTGGACTTTCACGACCTGTGGGGCCGCTGGCCAACTCTGATCGACTGGCAGAACGTGTTCTGCGAGGTCTCGAAATACACCCGCGCCAGCCACCCCGCCGTACCCGGCGTATCCGGCCGAACCAGAATCAAGCAGGAATTCCGGCATACGACGGCACCGATCGACTACCGCTTCCCTCCCAGGTGGGGCCTGCCCGCGGAACGGACAGCCCAGGTGCGCCCGTAGCAGGGTGCCATTCCAGAGACTGCTGACGTAGATCCCCCCGCAAGATCCCACCGTTGTGCCACCACAGCGAGCGCATGCAGGAGACCCCGGACCGGATGGCATGCTCGATCTCGGCGCGGGAGCGCTCGGCGACCTCCAGGCCATATGTCATGGCCTGCACGAAGTCGAGCAGGTCCCCGTCCACCCGCCGGTCGTGCTCGAACCAGTCGCGGTGCCGGGCTCGGCAGAACACGGCCCAGGCGATCGCCTCGTCGGCCACGGCCGCGCGTCCGCCGTCCTCGATGTGGTCCACGCGCGGGTCACTGCGGCGCTTGAGTTTGGCCAGGCCGCGCAGGATGGGGGACCAGCCCAGGCACATCGCGTGCGCCAGGTGCAGGGCGTCGTGCCAGCGGTAGCCGGTCTCACGCCACCCGTTGTCGGTGAGAGGGTCGCCGACGCGGGTCCCGTTGATGACCATGTGGACACCGGGGCCGTACGGAGTGGGGGAGGAGGTGAAGTGGACCTCGATCTGGCGGGGGATTTGCTCGCCGGGTGGGAACTCGTCGTCGAACTGGCCGTCCATATCCTGCCTCGCTTGAATGTGGGTTGGGTTTGCACTTCACGACACCTCGGTAGGGGCCACGACGACAGCCTTCCTGCAGGCTGCGCAAGATCCTTTGCATAACGCGCAAGTCCTGCGTCCAGGTAACCGCGGTGTCACCGGACAGTTCAGATCACAACCCGTGGCCATCCGCCTACGATGAGGATCCCGGCGTCTCAGCCAGGGAGCCGATGTGGCAGGCACGCGACATCCCCAGGCACCCACCCTTCAACTGCGGGCCGCCGTCGCCGTTGGCGACTACGCGACCGTCGTACGGCTCGCGCGGCGCACCCGCGGCCTCACCCAAGACCAACTGGGCGCACGGGTTGGTTACTCGGCGGCGACGATCTCCCGGCTGGAAACCGGCCAGCAAGCCCTGCACGACATTGACACCTTGCGCCTGCTTGCCCGAGAACTGGCGATCCCGCCCTCATGGCTCGGCTTATCTCCCCTTGCCCCCGACGACACGACCCCCGACCGTCGGATGCCTGCCCTGCCCGGGGTGCCGCCCGTTAGGGTTGAGGCCGACGTGGCAGCAGAGGAGGAGGCCGTGCAGCGACGCCGGTTTCTCGCAGGGCTCGCCGGTATCACCACAACAGCGCTGTTTGCTCCGGGGCAACCGGCGGACGCCGCCACTCTCGCGGGCCGCCTGGAACAGGTGTTGACCGGGGCCGCCGGATCCGAGGGCGCCTCCGCGGCAACCGTCGTCGAGCTGCGCCGGGCGTTGGCGACGGCTAGGACGGTGTTCGATGCCTGCCGCTATGACGAGCTCTCTCTGATTCTCCCTCGAATCGTCACCACGGCGCGCGGCACGGCCGAGCACACCAGCGGCCACGATCGCGACCAGACGCTCGCCCAGTTGTCCGACGCCTATGCGTTGACCTCCGAACTCGCGGTCAAGCTCAACCAGGATGGTATGGCGTGGGTTGCCGCGGACAGGGCGCTTACGGCTGCGAACCGATCGGGTGACGTGGTCGCCGTTGGTGGCGCCGCCCGCTCTGTGGCGATCGCCATGCGCAGGCAAGGCCGCCACGATGGCGCGATCAGTCTGCTCACCCGGGTCGCGCTCGGGCTCGGTGCCGACACCGGCGAGGCCGATCCGGAGGTGCTCGGAGTGTACGCCGCGCTGCTTTGCACCGCCGCCTACTCCTGCGCGCAGAACGGCCGACGTGCCCAGGCGCTTGACCTGATCGGCGAAGCCGAACAGGCCGCCGGCCGCCTACCCGACACCGTGCGCCGCGGCAGGCTGCCCACTCCCGCCAACGTCGGCGTCTACCGCATCGGCATCCACACCGCACTCGGCGAACCGGGCATAGCTCTCGACCACGCCCGCACGGTCAACCACAGTCTGCTGCCCACACCCGAACGACACGCCCGCTACTGCGTCGACACCGCCCGCGCCTGGGAGCAGTACGGTCGCCCCAACCAGGCCGTCCAAGCCTTGCTGATCGCCGAACGGCTCGCCCCGCAGGAGATCAACCGGCCCTCGGTGGCTACCTTGATCTCCGGCATGCTGTATGGGCCTGGCCCCACGCCGGTAGAACTACGTGCCCTTGCCGTACGCAGCGGTATCGCCTGACGAGGTGCCTCCGATCGGGATGCCACCGTTGCCGCCCTGTTCGCAGAATTCCTCACCGACCGGCAGCCCGGTCCCCACAGTTCTGCCGCTGTCGACCCGTGTCCGGTCACTGGGGGCGCCAAGGTTCGACTCCTGCCCCGGCGCCCTCGGCTGGAATGTCTGGCGCGCGATTCCTTGTCCCAATCGCCACGCTGCTGTGCACGGTCGATCTACCCATGGCGCCTCGGGTGGTATCCGGTGCCGCGTGCGTTCGCCACGCAGGCTGATCAGGCCTTCTTTGTGGTGAGCCACTTTTCGTGGGCGGTCCAGAGGCGGGGCCAGAGTTGGGTGCGTTCTTGGTAGGTGAGGGTGAGGCCGAAGACGTCGGCCAGGGCTTCGGCGAAGTCTTCCTCGCGGTCGAGGATGGTGGTGGTGTCGCTGTGGCCGAGGCGGCGGAGGGCGAGGCCGGTGAGGGTGTCCACGCCGTGGGCGTCGCGGCGTTGGATGGCGGAGGTGCGGACGAAGGAGGAGTCGGGGGAGGTGCTGAGGTGTTTGTGCATGTTTTCGAAGGCGTCCATGCTGATGGGGCCGGGGCGCAGGTCCATGCCGGTGAAGCTGCCGCGGGGGTCGTGGTCGAAGCGCCAGCCGCCGGGTTCGGCTTCGGAGGGGCGTAAGCCGTAGACGAACGGGCCCTGGTGGTAGGTGCCGGCGATCAGCGGGATGGGGTCGTGGATGGCGTCGCCGAGGCCCGCGTCGACCAGCCACTCGCCGGTCGGGTTTTCTGCGCTGGGCAGGCCGGAGACGGTGAGGACCAAATGGTTGCCGATCGAGCCGGAGGGTGATTCGGGGGTGCCCTGGACGCTGCCGTAATGGCGGGTGACCTGGTAGCCGAGGGCGGTCAGTAACGCCCAGAGGGCGCCGTTGAGGTGGAAGCAGTAGCCGCCGCGACCGGCGATGATGCGCTCGGCGGACTCCACCGGGTCCACGGTCGTGGGCTGGTCGAGCCAGATGGCCAGGTTCTCGTATGCCACGCGTTCGACGTGGGTCTGCTGCAGCAGGAACAGCCCGGCCACGCTCGGCGGGCCGTCGTGCAGCAGCCGTAGCCGTCGCAAGTAACCCTCAACATCGATCACACGCACACCGTAGCTGTTGCCACCGACATTCTCCGGCGCCACCTTCCCCATCGCTATGACGTGTGAAGGAGGGGGACCCGGTAGCTGTGGCCTCTGCCAGATTGGGCGTTGTCGTCGCGCATGACGTGTGGAGGACGGCGGCTCGCGCCATCGACTTTGGCAGCCCTCGACGCCACCATCGGTCGTCGTCGCGTAGGACGTGAAGGGTAGCGACTCCGTTGAGCCTCGCCCACGCCGACCCCGGTCCCCGAGGGCTTCAGCGACGAATCCGCCCGCGACGGTCATCCCCTCCGCCGAGCCGTCGGTGGCGCCGAGCCCCAGCCCGAGTCGTGGTGGGGCCGCGGTCGTGGATGTGGTGGCGCGAGTGTGTCCCGGCGGGTGGATGCACGATTTCTGCACATTGAGGGGTAACTCGTCTGCACGTTGGGCCTCTACGCTGCGGGGCATGGCATCTCCCCAGCAGCGGCGGATTCTCCTGGTTGAGGATGACGAGACGATCGCCAGGGCCGTACAGACCCGGTTGGTCGCCGAGGGGTTCGACGTGCGGGTCGCGAGCGATGGCGAGGGTGCGCTCGCGGCCTACGCGAAATCGGAGCCCGATCTGGTGGTTCTCGATCGGCTGCTGCCCGGGGTGGACGGCCTGGAGGTCTGCCGGAGGATGCAGGCCGCCAGGCCGGTTCCGGTGCTGATGCTGACCGCGCTCGGGGAGGAGACCGACGTGCTGGTGGGGCTCGGGGTCGGCGCGGACGACTACATCACCAAGCCGTTCAGCATGCGGGAGCTGGTCGCCAGGATCCACGCGCTGCTGCGGCGGGTTGAGCGGGCCAGCCAGCTCGCGGCCGAGGACACGGTGATCAGGGTCGGTACGGTCGAGATCAACACCGCTGAGCGCCGGGTCTTCGTCAGCGGCGTCGAAGCTCAGCTCACCCGCACCGAGTTCGATCTCCTCAGACGGCTGGCCGAGCGGCCCGGCCAGGTGTTCGAGCGGGAGCGCCTGCTGTCGGATATCTGGGGATTCTCCGAGGCGGCGGCCACCCGAACCGTGGACAGCCACGTCCGGGCATTACGCCGCAAACTCGGCTCCGAGGTCGTCAGAACCGTCCACGGCATTGGCTACGCCCTGGTCCGCCCATGAAATCGCCGAACTTTCTCGGACGGATCGAGGTCCAACTAATCGACCCCGTTCCCCTCGAGGTCCGATCACCTTGGTTCGCCTATGACACTCTCGGACTTTGTCCGGCGGATTGGGGTTCAACCAATCGAGGTTCGCTTATGACACCGCTGGACTCTCTCAGGTGGATCGAGGTCCAACCGATCGATCAGACTCTGGTTCGCCTATGAGACCGCTGGATTTTCTGGGGCGGATCAAGATCAAGCTGGGGCTGGTGATCGTGCTGGCCGTGGTGACCGCCTTTGGTGTCAATGAGCTTGGTCTGGGCGCGGACTTGCCGGGCAATCTGCGCATCGCGATCGCCGTCGTCCTTGCGGTGATCATGGTGCAGTTTCTGGCCAGGGGGATGACCAAGCCGCTCCGCGAGATGGCCGCCGCCGCCCAGACCATCGCCAAAGGCCGGTACGGCCTGCGCGTCTCCGCCACCTCCCGCGACGAGGTCGGCGAGCTCGCCCGTGCCTTCAACGCGATGGCCGCCGACCTCGGCGAAGTCGACCGGCAACGCCGTGAACTGGTCGCGAACGTGAGCCACGAGCTGCGTACGCCGATCACCGGCCTGCAGGCGGTGCTGGAGAACGTTGTCGACGGGGTCTCCCCGCCCGACCGCGAGACTCTCGGCACCGCCCTTGCCCAGACCCAGCGTCTGGGCCGCCTGGTCGCCCAGTTGCTCGACCTGTCCCGCCTCGACTCGGGCGCGCGGCTGATCGAGGCGGAACCGTTCGATCTTGGCTCCCTCTGCGGGCAGGCCGCCCGCGAAGCCGGTCTGGCCACCGACACCGTCACCGTCCTCAGCGACGTCACCGCTGGGCTGCACCTCAAAGCCGACCCCGCCCTGCTCGCCCAGGTCCTCGCCAACCTCCTCGACAACGCGGTACGGCACAGCCCGCCCGGTGGCACCGTACGCCTCGAAGGCCGGGGGGCGGGATCCGATGTGCAACTCACCGTCCATGACGAGGGTCCTGGCATCCCCGCGAGCGAACGCACCCGGGTCTTCGAACGGTTCTCCCGTCTCGACGCCGGTCGCGCGGCCGACGCAGGCGGTGCCGGTCTCGGCCTGGCCATCGCCAAGGAGATCGTCGAACTCCACCAGGGCACCATCCGCGTGACCGGCCATCCGCACGGGTGCCACATGCTCGTCCAACTTCCAGGGAGAATCCACATGTCCGGAATCCCGGCTGATCCCGAAGCGCCTCCGGCGGAGAAGACTGAGCTGACCATCGCGCAGCCGGTAGTGATTTCAGCTGACATTCCGATCGCGGCTCGCCCGGCTTTGCCCCCTTCATCAGCCCGCACAACATCGACTCCATCAGCCCAAACGGCACCCTTGTCATCAGCCCGCACAGCACCGACTGCATCAGCCCAAACGGCATCGACTTCGGCAGCCCATACGGCACCGACAGCTCCAGCAGGGCGCACGGAGTCCTCGGTCTTGAACGAGCCGATACTTACGAGTCCGTTGGCCGATCCGGCCGGTCCGGCGCTGGTCCGGTCGGCGTCGACTGCTCCGGCGGGGCGCACGGAGTCCTCGGCTTTGAATGAGCCGATGCTTACGGGGCTGTTGGCCGGTTCGGCTGAGTCGGCCGGTCCGGCGTTAGTTCGGTCGGCGTCGACTGCCTCGGCGGGGCGCACGGAGTTCTCAGCTCTGAACGAGCCGATATCCACGCGGCCATCGATCGATTCCGTTGAG
The DNA here is from genome assembly GCF_039871605.1 of Acrocarpospora sp. B8E8. Taxonomy (NCBI): domain Bacteria; kingdom Bacillati; phylum Actinomycetota; class Actinomycetes; order Streptosporangiales; family Streptosporangiaceae; genus Acrocarpospora; species Acrocarpospora sp. B8E8. The sequence continues at coordinate 75,199 of NZ_JBDPLV010000038.1, forward strand.
TCGGCCGGTCCGGCGCACGAATCTGACAGCGAAGCGGCGGGAGAAGCGGCGGACGTGGTGTCGCCCGGGGTGTCTTCTGAGGAATCGCTGGAGACGCCTCCGGTCGTGGCGGCCATGTCGACGCCGCGTCAGGCGCCCGCTGGTCCGCCGTATGGTCCGGGCGGACCTCCCTATGGGTGGCCGCCTCCGGGAGGTCCCTACTACCCGCGCCCGCCGGACGGTCCCCGTTCATCGAGCAGTGGGCGGGCCGGGCTCGTCGCGGGAATTGGCATGCTGGCCGGGTTCATCCTTGGCATGTTCGTGGTGATCCTCGCGAGCGACGTCCTGGGCGAGGTGACGGGGGCGGTTCTGCTGCTCGCGTTCAGTGGGGGCGGGGCCGTGGCCGGTGCCGCGATCGGTTCCAGCAGCGGCCGACAGGCGTACCCGAACGTGGGGCAATTCGTGCACCAGCCCTGGGGACCGCCTCCCAGCGGGATCGTGCATCCAGCTCGGGCGACTGAAGTCGCCGACCCCGTCGAAGGCGACGCTTCCGCTGAAACGAAGAAGGAGGAAAGCGAGGAGGCGCCATCGACAGATCATGCTCCGGCCGATGCCGGGGCGACGCCGTCTCCGCATGCTCCTTCGGAAGGCGACACTTCGGCCAGAACTGGTTGGCTGCCGGAGGAGTCGCCGCATGGGGAAGGGGTCGGCTCCGGTTACGGTCCGCCTAGTGATGGGGTGTCGCCCGTGTATAACCCGTCCGGTGGTGGGGTTCCGTCCGTACATAACCCGTCCGGTGGAGGTGCGCCGCCCATGCATAACCCGTCGGCTGGTGGGGCGGCCCACGTATATAACGCACCCGGTGGAGGTGTGCCCCCTGTGCGTTACCCGTCCTACCCATCCGGAGGTGGGGCGGCGCCCGTATATGGTCCGCCCGGTGGTCCGCCGCCCGTGTATGTGCCGCCGCCGATCTTTCCTCGGCCTGATTTGCCGGATACGCCGCCCTGGGTGCTGCCTGCCGCCGCTGGTGTCGGGGTCGTGGCGGCGGTGCTGTTGCCGTACGCGCCGAAGGGGTTGGGGTTGGTGCTGACCGCTGTCGTGATGGGGCTGGCGGTGCTGCCCGCGGCGCGGCGGAGGGTGACGCTCTGGTCGGTGGGGTTCGCGGTGCTGGCCTACGCGCTGGTGGGGGTGACGCTGGTTCGGGACGCGGAGTGGGTGTTGCAGCCGGTTCTGGTGGCGGGGATGTTCGTCGCCTCGCTGGGGCTGTCGGGGAGCGGTCGGGGGTGGTTCAGTACGATCCGCGGAGGGTTGTCGGTTGGGCTGGCCGTGTTCCCGATGCCGTGGTTCCTGTCCGCTCCGATGAAGTCGTTCATGAAGCGGCGGCGGTTGTTGCCGATTCTGGTGAGTCTGGGCGTCACGGCGCTTTTACTGGTGATCTTCGGGTTGCTCTTCATGGCCGCGGACGCCGTGTTCTCGCAGTTCGCCCGTGACCTGCTGGAAGCGCCGGGGTGGGCGGACACGCTGCCCTACCGGATCTTCTTGTTCGTGGTCTTCGGTGTGATGGTGGCAGCCGCGGTGCTGGTGGCGTTGCGTCCGGTCGCCGAGACCGAGATCCCGTTGCCGCGGGTGCCGATCGCTCGCACGCTCTGGGTGATCCCGCTGGCAGGCCTCAACCTGCTCTTCGCGGCGTTTGTCGCGGTTCAGATCACGGTGCTTTTCGGCGGCAACGATCGTGTGCTCGAAACCGCCGGGTTGACCTACGCCGAGTACGCCCGGTCCGGGTTCTTCGAGCTGGTCACGGTCAGTTTCATCGTGCTGGCCATCGTGGCGCTCTGCTGGGCGCTGCTGGATCCCGCCACCCATCGCTGGCTGCTCGCCGGCCTGCTCGGCCTGCTCTGCGCCTTCACGCTGGTCATCCTCGCCTCGGCCCTGCACCGCCTGGACCTCTACCTCGATGCGTACGGCCTGACCCGGTTGCGCGCCACGGTAGGTGTCACGATCTGGTGGCTGGCCGCAGTCTTCATCTTGGTGCTGGCAGCCGGAGCGGTACGCCTGAACCGGCGCTCGACCACCTGGCTCCCGCGCACCTTCGTCCTGCTCACCGGCGTCACGCTGCTGACCTTCGCACTCTGGAACCCCGACGCCCGCATCGTCGAAACCCAGCACGCCGTCCGCGGTGTCGACCGCCTCGACCACAACTACCTCAGCAGCCTCGGCGTGGAAGCCGTTCCCGCTCTGGACCGCCTCCCCGAACCCATCCGCAGCTGCGTCCTCGACAGAATCGTCCGCGTCCACGCGCTCGACCGGCCCGACCCCTGGAACGGCTGGAACTGGGCCCGCACCCAGGCCCGCACCACCCTCACCGCCCACCCCGTCCTCCCCAACCCCCAATGCCCCGACACTCCAACCCGAAGCTACATCCCCTCACCCGACTAGAACTCCTACTACTGGTAGCATCTTTAGTAGGAAGGTGGGTAGCATAGATTCATGAAGCTGAGTGTGAGCCTGCCGGAAGAAGACCTCGCGTTCATCGATGAGTACGTGGCACGACATCGGAGTCAGTCTCGGTCCGCTGTGATTCACGATGCCCTGAACCTGCTGCGAGAGGCTCATCTTGAGGAGGCGTACACGGTCGCGTTCGAGGAGTGGGATTCCAGCGAAGACGCTCTCCTCTGGGACAGCGTCGCGGGGGACGGGTTGAGCGATGCGGAGAGGTGATCTCTGCTGGGTGGACTTCGAACCGGTGCGAGGCTCAGAAGCCAATAAAACTCGTCCGGCTGTCATTGTCAGCCGGGATGCGGCCAACCGCTCCGTCGAGCGCAATGGCAGGGGTGTGATCACAGTCGTACCGCTGACATCGAACACTGTCCAAGTCCTGTCCTTCCAGGTCTTGATACCGGCCGAGGAATCAGGGCTGGCACGGGATTCCAAGGCGCAGGTAGAGCAGCTACGGGCGGTGACGTTTCAACGGGTGGGAAACCGAATCGGGCAACTGCCTCCGTCGCTCATGAAACAGATCGACCGTGCGTTGGGGGAACATCTCGCGATTTGACCCCAGAACAGGTGACGGGGTGGGGCGTGCTCCGATCGCCTTTCCTTTGTGGGGGAGTGGTTAATCTCGTTTCGCGGCATAGCGTCGCGGGGAGGGGCCGTTGGCGGAACGGGATGAGCTGATGGCTGCCCTGCAGGAGCGGATGGTGCGGGCCGGGGAGGGAGATCGGTCGCTGCTGTTGGCCCCGGATGGTCCTGCCGAAGCGCGGCGTCTGGCCGAGTTGCTCGGCACCGCTGGGGGCGGTGGGCCCGCTGACGGGCCACCCAGATCGAGGTGTCGAGACCGAGGCGTCAGGTGGGTTGGTTGGGTGGGGGTTCAAGATCGAGTGGTTGAATCGGGGCATGGGACTTGATGTTGTGGTGCGGGGTGGGTGGGTTGGTGTTGGGACGGGGGCGCCTCGGTTTCGGGGGGATGTGGGGGTTGAGGGTGGGCGGGTTGTGGTTGTTGGGCGGTTGGGAGGGGTGGAGGCGGGGGTTCTGATTGAGGCTGAAGGGAGGTTTGTGTTGCCGGGGTTTGTTGATTGTCATTCGCATGGGGATGGGGTGGTTTTTGGGGAGGGGGTGCAGTTGGCTTGTTTGCGGCAAGGGGTGACGAGTGTTTTGGTGGGGCAGGATGGGTTGTCGTTTGCGCCGGTGAGAGAGCGGGCGACATTTCGGTATGTGCGGCGGTATTTTGCGGCGATTAATGGAGGGCATCCGGGGGTTGAGGGGCCGGTGTCCGTGGAGGAATTGCTGGGGGGATATGACAGGGCCGTGGCGGTTAACGTTGGTTATTTGATTCCGCATGGGACGGTGCGGTTTGACGTTATGGGGGCGGCGGAGCGGGGGGCGGATGAGGATGAGCTGGGGGTTATGCGGGGGATTGTGGAGCGTGGGTTGAGTGAGGGGGCGGTGGGGGTTTCGACTGGGTTGGAGTATGTGCCGGGGCGGTATGCCGATGTGAGGGAGCTAGCGGGGATTTGTGAGAGCTTGGGTGGGTTGCCTTATGTGACGCATATGCGGGGGTATGGGGCTGCGGCGGGCGTCGGAGTGGCGGAGGTTGTGGAGATTGCGCGGCGGTCGGACGTGGCGGTGCATATTTCGCATTTTCATGGGCCCTCAGGGGAATTGCTGGGGCTAGTCGAGGGGGCGCGGGACAAAGGGGTGGATCTGAGTTTCGATACCTATCCCTATCTGCGGGGGAGCACGATTCTGGGGATGGTCGTGTTGCCCAGTTGGGTGCCCGCGGCTGATATCGAGAAGGCGATCGCCGTACTTGTCGAAGAGGGGGAACGGGTAAAGCGGGAGTGGTCAAAGGTGGTCTGGGAGCGGTTGACGTTGGCGCACGCGCCGACGTTCGAGTGGGCTGAGGGACTGACGCTGCCCGAAGCGGCGGAGAGATATGGCGCTTCGGTTGAGGAGTTCTGCCGGGTGCTGCTGATCGAGACGCGACTGGAGGCGGGATGCGTGATGGCGCGTCCGGACGAAGGACCGCGCGGTGAGGAGTCCATCAGGGCGATCATGCGGGATCCGGGACATATGGGCGGATCCGACGGTATCCACGTCGGCGGGCACCCGCACCCACGCGCCTACGGAACGTTCGCGCGTTACCTCGGCCGTCATGTTCGTGAACTCGGCGACCTGACCTGGGAACAAGCGGCGGTGCACTTCGCCTCGCACCCAGCCCGCCGCTTCCACCTCCCCGACCGTGGTCTGATCCGGCCCGGCCAGATCGCCGACCTGATCGTCGTGAACCCGGAAACAGTGTCCGACACCGCGACCTACCAGGACCCACGCTCCCTCTCCGTCGGCATCGACGACGTCCTCGTGGCGGGCGTCCCCGTACTCAAGGACGGCCAGCTGACCGGAGCCACCCCCGGCCGCGCCCTCCGTGCCGCCTGAGGTCCAGTACGATCCACGGGGTGGTCTATACCGGGGAGGCGGCATGAACTTCGACGACCCGGTCATCGACTGGCGCACCCGCGGCTTCCTGCACCCGGAACTGATCACCAGAACCGACTTCCTGGCAGCGCGCCACTCCCTCTTCGACGGCCCCTTCACCTGGCCGCTCCTCGTGCTGCGCCAATCGGCCCTCACCCACAACATCGCCACCCTGGCCCGATTCGCCGCCGACCACGGCCTGACCTTCGCCCCGCACGGCAAGACCACCATGTCCCCCGAACTCGTCCAGGCCCAGCTCCGCGCCGGCGCCTGGGGCATGACCGCCGCCAACGCCGCCCAAGTCCTCGCCTTCCGGCACTTCGGCGTACGGCGCGTGCTCCTGGCCAACGAAATCTATGACGTGGGAGCGCTCCACTGGCTCGCTGGCGAGCTCGAAGCAGGCTTCGAATGCCTGGTGTACGCCGATTGTCCCGAAGGCGTCAGCGCGCTCTCAGCGGCTGCGGGGAAGAAGCCGTTCCAGGTCCTGATCGAACTAGGCCAGCCCAACGCACGCACCGGCTGCCGCGGCCTAGAAGAACTGCGCACTCTCACCGAGATGATCACGAACACCGAAGGCGTCGAACTCGCTGGAGTAGCCGGATATGAGGGCACCCAGCCCGGCCCTGACGAGGTCCGCGCCTACCTCCGGCAACTCGCCGAAGCCGCCGAACTCGTCAGGCCGTACACCAAGCACTTGATCGTCTCCGCGGGCGGCAGCGCCTGGTTCGACCTGGTCGCCGAAGAGCTCGGCATCGACGACGCCACCGTGATCCTGCGCAGCGGCGCGTACATCGCCCACGACGAAGGCCTGTACGCCTGCGCCAGCCCCCTCCGCGACGTCCTCCAGCCCGCCATCGAAGTCTGGGCCCAAGTGATCTCCACCCCGGAGCCCGGCCTGATCATGGTCGGCATGGGCAAACGCGACGTCCCCTACGACATCGACCTGCCGATCCCGCACAACATGCCCGACGGCATCACCGTGGAGCGAATCCAGGACCAGCACACCTACCTCAGCGGCGACGGCCTGCGCCCCGGGGACCTGGTCTCGTTCGGCATCTCCCACCCGTGCACGGCGTTCGACAAGTGGCGCGTCATCCCCGTCGTCGACGACGACCACGTGGTCGTCGATCTGATCACCACCTACTTCTAGGAGCGAAAGATGCAGGAGATCCGTACCACCGACAGCTACGCGCCGGTCGGCCCCTACTCGCAGGGCCTGGTGGTGGGGGACTTCGTGTACACCGCGGGCGTGGGGCCGCTGGACGCGGTGACCGGCGAGGTGGTCGGCGTCGACGTGGCCGAGCAGACGCACAAAACCCTGCAGAACCTGGGCGCCATCCTGGCCGCGCACGGGCTGACCTTCGCGCATGTGGTGAAGTCCACCGTGCACCTGCAGAACCTGAAGGAGGACTTCGCCGCCTACAACGAGGTGTACAAGTCGTACTTCACCGAGCCTTATCCGGTGCGGACCACCGTCGGCTCGCAGCTCCTCGACATCCTGGTGGAAATCGACTTCGTGGCGTACAAGGGGCAGTAGGTGGACACCTCCGTGTACGTCTTCGCCGAGGACCTGGCCGAGGGCGTCGATCAGGTCCTCGACCGGATCACCGGCTACGGCGCGGCGGGGGTGACCATCGCCGTCACCTCCGAGCGGTCCAGGGACATCACCCCGCACGGAGCCACCCGGGTGACCGTGCGCCACGACGGCGTGCGGGTTCCCTGGCCGGAAGGCGGCCGTTTGGTCCCCCAGAAGCAACCCGAGCTCCCCTTGGGTGAACTCCGGCAAAGAGGACTAGCCGTACACGGCTGGACGGTCTTCCTCCGCAACGCCGCGATCGGCGAACAGCACCCCCAGGTCACCATCCGCAACTGTTTCGGCGACCGCGGCTCCCCGGCCGATCTCTGCCCGGCCCACCCTGATGTCCGCGAATACGCGGTGGCCCTGGCCCGCGCCGTCGCCCGCCAGGGCTTCGACAGCGTCGTCGCCGAAGCCCTGCATTTCAGCCCGTTCAGCTACGAACGCTGTGCTGTCCCACTCGGCCCGATGGACGCCTACCTGTTCGGCCTCTGCTTCTGCCACCACTGCCTGCGCCGCGCCGCCGACCTGGGCGTCAACGCCGAGGTGGCCCGCGAGGAATGCGGCAGGATCGTCGGCGGCGTCCTGGACGGCGACCCGCCCGCCCAGGGCGAGGTGACCAGGGCCGCGCTCACCGCCTACGCCGGACCCGAGGTCGTCGCCTACGCCCGGGCCCGCTCCGAGACCGTCACCACGCTGGTCGCCGAGGTCGCCGCCGCCGTCACCGAGGAGGGCTCCCGGCTCACCTTCACCGACGGCACCGGCGCGGCCAAAGGCTACGCCGACGGCCTCCCCCCGGCCGGGCTCGCCGCCCACGACGCCTGGCAACTCGGCGTCGACCTGGTCGCCCTCGGCGACATAGTCCCGTCATTCGCCGTCCTGGCCTACGCCCGCGACGCGGCCAGGGTCGCCGACGACATCGCCGCCTACCAGCGTTCGGTCGGCAAGGACCGGGGACTGCGCGCGGTGCTGCGGCCCGGCGCGCCGGACATCGCCGCCCTCGGCGAGACCGACGCCACCGACCGCCTGGCCGCCAAGGTCCGCGCCGCCAAGGCCGCGGGCGCGACCGGCGTGGACTTCTTCGCGTACGGCCTGGCCCCGCTCAACGTCCTGGCCAGAATAAAGAACTCCCTAGGCTGACTCGCGGATCACCAGCTCGGTGGGCAGGATCACCGGGCTGGCCGCGTTCTCGTCACCCTCCAGCAGGCTGAGCAGCAGCGCGACCATGGCCGCCGCCTGCTCGATGATCGGATGCCGGACGGTGGTCAGCGGCGGATCGGTGTACCGCGCCGCCTCGATGTCGTCGAACCCGACGATGGCCACGTCGTCCGGCACGCTCCGCCCGGCCTGGCGCAGCGCCTGGATGGCGCCGATGGCCATCAGGTCGTTGGCGATGAAGACCGCGTCCAGCTGCGGATCGTCCTCCAGCAGTTGCCGCATCGCGATCGCGCCCGACTCCCGGGTGAAGTCGCCCACCGCCACGATGGACCGCCGGTCGGAGTCGCGCAGCGCGGTCCGGTAGCCGGTCAGCCGGTCCTGCCCGCCGATCATGTCCTGCGGCCCCGCGATGGTGGCGATCCGCCGCCGCCCGCGCTCCAGCAGGTGCTTGACGGCTTTCTCGGCGCCGCCCACGTTGTCGTTGTCCACGTATGGCAAAGCCACCGGAACCGCGGGCCGGCCGTACGAGACGGCGGGCACGCCCATCCGGGTGATGGCGGCGGGCAGCGGGTCGGCGCCGTGCATGGAGATGAGCATGACGCCGTCCACGTGCCCGGAGGCGATGTAGCGCTCCACCCGGGCGTGGCTCTGGGCGGTGCCGCTGAGCATGAGCACGACCTGCTTGTCGGCCGCCTCCAGCTCCACGCTGGCCGAGCGGATCACCGTGGAGAACATCGGGTCGTCGGAGAACACCCTGGTCGGGGGCTCGGAGACGACCAGGGCGATGGAGTCGGTCCGCTGGGTGACCAGGCTGCGCGCCGCCGAGTTGGGCACGTAGCCGAGCTCGCGGACGGCCCGCATGACCACGTCACGGATCTCCGGGCCGACCGTGGACTGCCCGTTGACGACCCGGGAAACGGTTGCCCGGGACACCCCCGCACGCGCGGCGACAGCCTCCAGGGTGGGGCGCTTCATCGAGACCCTCCGGTAATGAGAAATGCGCGACCAAGCGTACCGATCTTACGTTGGCGCAGGTCGGGCGATTGAACTGATTATTTTATGCCAGGGGGCGCATTTCTCATTAACGGCGGATTATCCCTTGATGCCACCGGCCAGCAGGCCGCGGACGAAGTAACGCTGCATGGACAGGAACACCGCCAGCGGCACGATGATCGACACGAACGCGCCCGCCGTGAGGCGCTGCCATTCGTTGCCTCGGGTGCCGGCCATCTGCGCCAGCCGTACCGTCATCGGAGCCGAGTCCGGCGTGCCACCGGCGAAGATCAGCGCGACCAGCAGGTCGTTCCAGACCCACAGGAACTGGAAGATGCCGAAGGAGGCCAGCGCCGGCAGCACCAGCGGCAGCACGATCCTGCGCAGGATCTTCCCGTGCGTGGCGCCGTCCACCCGGGCCGCCTCGATCAGCGATCCCGGCAACTCGGACATGAAGTTGTGCAGCAGGAAGACGCCGACGGGCAGGGCGAAGCAGGTGTGGGCGAACCAGACCTGGATGAACTTGGCCGGTCCCTCCAGATCCCAGGCGGGCAGCACGGTCAGCCCGAAGATCTCGACGCCCTGGGAGAAGAACGACAGCAGCGGCACCAGGGCCATCTGCAGCGGAACCACCTGGAGCGCGAAGATGCCGATGTAGATCCAGTCCCGGCCGCGGAAGTCCAGCCAGCTCAGCGCGTACGCGGCGAAGGTGGCCAGGGCCACCGGGAACAGCACGGACGGGATCGTGATGACCAGCGAGTTGATCAGGAAGCTGGCCATCTGGCCGGACGAGGACGAGGTGCTGAACAGCACCGACTGGTAGTTCTCCAGCGTCAGCACCGGATCGCTGAAGAACGTCCACCAGCCGGTCTGCTTGATCTGGTCTTCGGGCCGGAAGGAGGACAGGAAGAGCCCGAAGGTCGGCGTGGTCCACAGCAGCGCGATCACGATCGCGATCAGGCTGGCCCACCTGCTGGTCAGCCGCTTGCGGACGCGGGATTGCGGGGTGCTCGGCGGCGGGGAGGACGTTTTGGGGGTCGGGGTGACCGTGGCGGTCATCTTGCCTCCCGTTGCTGCCGCAGGTTGCGGATCTGGTAGATCACGATGGGGATGACGAGCACGAACAGGAACACCGCCAGGGCCGAACCCTTGCCCGTCTCGCCGTAGCGGAACGACTGGTTGTACATCTCGTTGGCGATGACGCTGGTGTCGAACTGCCCGCCGGTCATGGTACGGACGATGTCGAACAGCTTCAGCGTCCCGATGCACTGGGTGACCACCACCACGATCACGGCCGGCCTGATCGCCGGAATCGTGACCCGGAAGAACATCTGGATCGGGCTGGCCCCGTCCAGCCGGGCCGCCTCCACGATCTCGGACGGGATGCCCTTGATCGCGGCCGACAGCACCACGGTGGCGAACCCGGCCTGGATCCAGACCATGACGACGATCAGGAACAGCGTGTTGATCGGCGGTTCCAGCAGCCACTGCTGCGGCGTGCCGCCGAAGAAGACCACGATCTGGTTGAGCAACCCGATCTGGTCGGCCTCCTCAGGGCGGTAGGCGTACACGAACCGCCAGATTATGCCCGCCCCGACGAACGAGATCGCCATCGGCAGGAACACCAGCGACTTGGCCAGCGACTCGAACCGGGTGTTGTCCACCACCACCGCGTACACCAGCCCGATGGCGGTGACCAGCAGCGGCACGACCAGCACCCAGATGAGCGTGTTCCGCAGCACGGTGAGCGCCTCGGGCTGGGTGAACATCCACGCGTAGTTCTCGAATCCCACCCAGGTCGAACTGTCCCCGTTCATGAACGACAGGAGGGTGGTGCGGATGCCCGGAATGATCAGGCCGATACCCAGCAGGATCAGCGCGGGACCGAGCAGGATGAGAGCGTGCAGCCTGGCCCGCTGCCGCATCGGGGCACGGTCCAGGAGCAGCAGCATGAGGCCGATGAAGGCGAAGAACGCGACGACACCGATCAGGAGTTGGACCAGCTTGGGTTGCTCGGCCGCGAAGTCGAAGTTCAGATCCATGGGGGTATGGGTCTCCCTTGAGGCAGGCAACGTCCGGCTCCGATGACCGGAGCCGGACGTTTACTTCACCTGTTGAGCTTGGTTCTACGACTTCGGCCAGGAGGCGTCAATGAAGTCCAGGGTGGACTTCGTGTCCTTGCCGTTGATCCAGTCGGTCATGCCCTTCCAGAAGGTGCCCGCGCCGACCGCGGCGGGCATCAGGTCGGAACCGTCGAAGCGGAAGATCGTCGCCGGGTCCTGGAGGATCTCCATGGACAGCTTGTCGATCGGGTTCTGCGCGTTGGCCAGGTCCACGCCCTTGTTGGCGGAGACGTAGGTGGCCAGCTTCATCCGGGCGTTCGGGAATTCGGTGCCGGCCAGGTACGCCTGCACGGCCTGGACCTCGGGACGGTCGGCGAAGGCCGCGACGAACTCGCCGGCGCCGAGCACCGGCTTCTTGGTGGCGTCGTTGCCGGGCAGGTAGAACGCGTAGACGTCGTCGTTCTCGCCGACCACGGTGCCCTCAGGCCAGAAGTTGGCGTAGAAGGAGGCCTGCCGGTGCAGGGCGCACTTGCCCTCGGTGATCGGCACGCCGCCCTCCTGGAAGGCGGTGCTGGAGATCGACTTCACGGGGCCGTAGCCGCCGTTGACGTACTTGTCGTTCTTCAGGATCGCGCCGACCTTGTCGACCGCCGCGACGACCTTCGGGTCGTTGAAGGCGAGCTTGTGGGCGACCCAGTTGTCGTACTCCTCGGGACCGAGGTCGCGGAGGATGATGTCCTCGATCCAGTCGGTGGCCGGCCAGCCGGTGGCGTCACCGGACTCGATGCCCGCGCACCAGGGCTTGATGCCGGAGGCGGCGATGGTGTCGCTGAGGGTCATCAGCTCGTCCCACGTGGTGGGGATCTTCCAGCCCTTCTCGGCGAACATCTTCGGCGAGTACCAGACGAAGGACTTCACGCTGGCGCCGAGCGGGGCGCCGTAGAAGACGTTGTCGACGGTGGCGTACTTGGCCCAGTCCGCCGACCAGTTGGTGTCGGTCAGCTCCTTCACCTTGGCCGAGGCGGGCTTGAGCTTGCCGGCCTTGGCGAAGCGCTCCAGCAGACCCGGCTGCGGGAAGAAGGCGATGTCAGGCGGGTTGCCGGCGTCGGAGCGTACCTGGATCTGCGCTTCGAACTCGCCGGTGCCCTCGTAGGTGATCTTCATTCCGGTGCACTTGGCGAACGGAGCCCAGGCCTCCTGGAACAGATCCGCTTCCGTGTCACGGATGGGGGAGTAGATGCTCACCGTCTTACCGGCGAACGAGCCGTACTCGGCAAACGGCTGGCACTCCGCGGAGACGGCGGTGCTGCCCCCAGCGGCGGGTGGCGTGGTGGTGTTCTCCGAAGATCCGCATCCGGCGGCGATCAGCGCTAGGCCGGCTGCGACGGCCGTTATACGGGCGGGTCGTGAGAGGAGCGACATGGACCCTTCCTCCAAAGCTGTTACCGGGAACTCTCGTGAGAGAGCGATTCCGGAAGCCTTATCTCTTGTCGTGGGGATGTCAATCGATGTGAGATTACGGTTACGGGATTGTGAATTGCGCTGTTATGTCTCTTAGAGAGCGCTCTCAGGCGTCTCTGTAAGAACGCCAGGCGGCGCGGGGGCCGCCCGGCGTCCTTGATCAGCGATGCGTCAGTTCACCGCGAAGGTGAACCAGTTCAGGTTGACGAAATCGGCCGGCTGGCCGCTGGCGAAGGTGATGTAGACGGTGTGCGGAGTTGGGGGCGATGTTCGCCGGGACCGTGGTCCAGGACTGCCAGCCGCCGGTGCTGGCGACCGCGAACTCGCCGATGGGGTGGCGGTCGGGCTGCCCAGCCGTACCTGGACCAGGTCGCTGATCCGCCCGCGGCGCCGGACGCGACCCGGGCCTTGAACTGGAACTCGCCGTTGAAGCGCACGCCGTCGAACCGCAGCCAGTCACCGTTGGCGAGGTGCGCGGCGTTCTGGCCGCCGCCGGTGTCGGTGGTGGTCTCCAGCGTGGTGCCCTGCTGGGCGTTGCGCGCTTCCGCCTGGATGGTGGAACGCGCGTCGAATCCGGTGGGCGGCGAGGGACTTGGGCTGGGGTTCGGGCCCGCGCTGTTGCCGTTCTCTACGCCGCTGCCCACCGCGCCGCGCCAGGCCATCGCCCGCGCCGGTACGGCCAGCGTCTGCCCATCCGAAAACGTTACGGTCACGGCAGAACTCGACACGTTGTCACGGCGCCTGGAAGGCCGACATCACCCAGAACGGGTCGGCCGCGTTGAGCTCGGCGTCGATGTCGGCCCTGATCCGGTTGGTGTCGGCGCCGGGCGCGATCGGCAGCGCGGGAAGCACGCCGTTGAACTTCGAGGAGGTGCTGAACGAGGTGCCCGCGCGGACCTTCATCTGGCCGCGCGGCGATACGTAGGTGTGCGCGGTCAGCGCGTCGGTGCTGTTCAGCCACTGGTGCCGGTAGAGCGCGAACAACGTCCCGGTCTGGCTGCCCTGGCGGGCGGTCGTGGTGGCCGCGTAGGTCGCCGTGAGCTGCCCGGCCGCCGCGTTGTAGGACCAGCTCACGGTGGTGTTGGTGACGAAGGAGTAGGTGTACTGCGTGTAGAGCGGCAGTGCTGCCCGGGACGGCAGCACTGCGACCGAGTAGAAGCTGGCCGGCGCGGTCGCGTTGGCGGTTCCGGTCAGCGTCCAGTTGATTCCGGTCGGCGCGAACAGCGCGTAGTCACGGCCGTTCACGGCCACGCCGAGCACGTTTCCGGTGTTGCTCCAGACGGTTGCGGGCCCGTTGAAAGTAACCTGCGCGTTACCGCCGCTCGCCTCCGCGAACACGTAGGGCGAGCCGTGCCCGATCGTGGTGCGCAGGGTGCGGGCCCCGTCGGTCCACTGCGGCGTCACCGTCCAGTCCGACCACCCGTCCACCTCGGTCCGGGGCGCGTTCAGTCCCGTGATGCCGACGGTCAGGTCGTTGGGCGCGATGTGCTCGTAGTTCCGCTGGTCAGGAGTGATCGTCGGGCTGGGCTGGGAGCCGACGCCGAGCCCGTTGGCCCAGGCGTGGAAGGCGAGCGGGTGGGCGTACATGTTCTCGGAGTACGGGTTGCCCGCGTACCGCTGCCAGACCAGCGAGGACCACCAGTCGTTGGTGGGCACGGCGCGGCCGGCCATCCGGGACGTGACCTTGGGGGTCACGGCCTGGCCGGTGTCGTTCGATGGGCCGACGGTGCCGGCCGGGCGGGTGGCTGCGTAGCTGCCCGCGCCGACCGCGACCGCGTTCGCTGGACCCGCGGTGACGACGGGGACGACGAGCGCCGTTGCCGCCATGCTGGCGGCGACAACGACTGTCTTGACACGCACGGTTACCTCCTCGGGTACCGAGCTGGCGGGGGTGCTCCCGCTCCGGAGGGATTCAGAGAGCGCTCTCAGCGGCAGGACGGTAACCCCGCCGTTAACGTCACGTCAATGGGTCATCACGAGCATCCAGGAAAACGTGTGCGTCTCGGCTCGCCTTGACAGCCGGTCCATCCAGCCGGGATGCTGCCTGAGAGCGCTCTCACGGGGAGGCGCGGGGAGGGGCGAGGCGACATGACCGTGTCCGCGGAGTTGGCTCGGGGGGCGGAACCCGGCGTGCTGGAATTCCCGGCGGGTTTCGTGTGGGGGACGGCCACGGCGGCGTACCAGATCGAGGGCGCGGCCCGGGAGGACGGCCGGGGGCCCTCCATCTGGGACACCTTCGCGCGGACGCCTGGGAAAGTGCATCTCGGGCACACCGGGGAGGTCGCCTGCGACCACTACCACCGCTACGCGAGCGATGTGGCGATCATGGCGGGGCTCGGCATGGGGGCCTACCGGTTCTCGGTGTCCTGGCCGCGCATCCAGCCCGATGGTTCCGGTCCGGCCAATTCCCGGGGACTGGACTTCTACGACCGGCTGGTTGACGAGTTGGCCGGGCATGGCATCACGCCGATCCTGACCCTCTACCACTGGGATCTGCCGCAGACCCTGGAAGACCACGGCGGCTGGACGAACCGGGACACCGCCGAGCGTTTCGCGGAGTACGCGACGATCGTGCATCGGCGGCTCGGGGACCGGATCGACCTGTGGACCACGTTGAACGAGCCGTGGTGTTCCGCGTTCCTTGGGTACGCGGCGGGGGTGCACGCGCCGGGGCGTACCGATCCGGGGGCGGCCTTCGCGGCGGCCCACCACCTGCTGCTCGGCCACGGCCTGGCCACCCGCGAACTCCGGCGCGCCGGGGCTCGCGAGGTCGGCATCACGCTCAACCTGGCGCCGGTGCGCGGGTCCGATCTGACCGCGGTCGCGGTGCCTGACGGGATCCTGAACCGGATCTTCCTGGATCCGGTGCTGCGGGGGGAATACCCGACCGATGTGGTACGGCGAGCCGAGCGTTTCACGGACTGGTCGTTCGTGAAGGAGGGTGATCTTGCTCTGATCGGGGCGCCCATCGACATGCTCGGGGTGAACTATTACCACCCGTTCCAGGTGGAGCCGCGTCCTGGACAGCCCGCCAACCCGGTCTTCCCCGGCAGCGAAGGCGTCGGGTTCATCGACAAGCCCGGGCCGACGACGGCCATGGGCTGGCCGATCGAGGCCGACGGGCTCACCGAACTGCTCATCGGCCTCAAGCGTGACTATCCGCCGGTCCCGCTGGTGATCACCGAGAACGGCGCGGCCTTCGAGGACGTGCTGTCCGGGGGGCGGGTCAGCGACGAGCGGCGGATCGCATTCCTGGACGCGCACTTCCGCGCCGCGCACGCCGCCATCGCGGCTGGGGTTGATCTGCGGGGATACCTGGTGTGGTCGTTCATGGACAACTTCGAGTGGGCGTACGGGTACGAGAAGCGGTTCGGGCTGGTTTACGTGGATTACGCGTCGCAGGAGCGGGTGCCGAAGGAGAGTGCGCGCTGGTATAGCGAGGTCATCCGGCGGAATGGGCTGCCGGCGTGAGCGATGCTGGTCTTCTCGGTGCCGGGCGGTCGGTCGGCGTCGGTATGGTCGGGTGTGTTCAAGAGCGCGGGGGCGGTCTGCCATGGCAGAGATAGATAGGGGAATGGCGTGACCGTGCGCCCGACCTTGGAGAAAGTGGCCGCCCGGGCCGGCGTGTCCCGGGCGACCGTTTCGCGGGTGGTGAACGGGTCGTCGAGTGTGGGGGAGGATATTCGGGTCGCCGTCATGCGCGCGGTGGACGAACTCGGATATGTCCCCAATTTCGCGGCACGGAGTTTGGTCACGCAGCGGGCGGACTCGATCGCGCTCGTCTTCTCCGAACCGCCCGTGCGGGTGTTCTCGGACGATCCGACGTTCGCGGGGATCATCCGGGGGGTCAGCCAGGAGGTCGAAGCCGCCGACAAGCAGCTCGTGCTGATGATGGCGGGATCGGCTCGGGGGCACGAGCGGGTCGAGCGGTACACGACCGCCGGTCACGTCGACGGGGTGATCATCGCGTCCATGCACGGCGCGGATCCGTTGCCGATGACGCTCGCCCGGCGGGGAATTCCCGTGGTTTGCAGCGGTCGCCCGATCACGGGGAAT
The DNA here is from genome assembly GCF_039871605.1 of Acrocarpospora sp. B8E8. Classification (NCBI taxonomy): domain Bacteria; kingdom Bacillati; phylum Actinomycetota; class Actinomycetes; order Streptosporangiales; family Streptosporangiaceae; genus Acrocarpospora; species Acrocarpospora sp. B8E8. The sequence goes on from NZ_JBDPLV010000038.1 coordinate 91,456, forward strand.
GGCCTGCCTTATGTGGACATGGATAACGTCTCCGGCGCGGTCCAGGCCGTAACACATCTCCTCGAACGTGGCCGCCGCCGCATCGCCACCATCGCGGGCCCACCCGACATGGTCGCCGGCATCGACCGCCTGAACGGCTACCGCCAAGTCCTGCGCGACTCCGGCCGCCGCTCGATCATCGCCATCGGCGACTTCACCCGCGATTCCGGCGCCCTCGCGATGCGGCAACTCCTGGAAGACGACCCCGCCCTGGACGCCGTGTTCGTCGCGTCGGACATGATGGCTTTCGGTGCCATGCAAACACTCCGCCACGCGGGCCGCCGGGTACCGGACGACGTCGCGGTGGTCGGCTTCGACGACGTCGCTTCCGCCGTTTACACCGACCCGCCTTTGACCACCGTTCGCCAGCCGACCCTGCAAATGGGCCGCGAACTCGCCCGCCTCCTCCTGACCCCTGACGCGGAATCTCCGGTGGTCCTCCCAACCGAATTGGTGATCCGCGAGTCGACATAAATCACAGCAGCGTGGTTCTCCCACCCGCCCACCCTTTTGATTTCCCTCGGGCTCCGCCCGGCCCCGCCGCCACCGTGATCACTCAAGGGCGGAGCCCTGGCAGGGACGGGCGGAGCCTGCGGGAGGAATGGGGCGTGGGTGGGCACGCCGCCGTGCTGTGGTCGTCGTTTCGTGGGGTGGCCATGGGGGATGTCGGGGGCGGGCCGAGCCTGCGGGAGGAATGGGGCGTGGGTGGGCAAGCCACTTGCGCAGCGGTTGTCTTTTCGTTGGGCGGCCACGGGGATGCCGGGGGCGGGCGGAGCCCGAGGGCAAACACAGGGCTGGGTGGGTGGGAACACCCACGGCAACCAACGACGAACCCCGATGGGATTCGAGCCCCTCTGGTATGCGCCCGGGAGAAGATGGACGACAGGTTAACGAAGGCCCTCTACTGAAGAGGTGGGTTCAACCGGGGGGCGAGTGGCTCGGTTGGGTTTGGGAGTGGGGAGGGTCACACGATCGTGCCGTGGACGCCCCAGACTTCGGCGATGTGGGTGAGGTGTTCCTGGTGGACGCCGTCGACGCCGGTTGCCCGCCATCCTTCGGGAGGGTCGGAGTCGGCGGGCCAGAGGGCGTACAGTCCTTCGCCGCTGATGATGACCTTGAAGGTGTCCACAGTCACCTCCCTATCCTGAGAGCGCTCTCTACTGAGAGTGCTCGTATTTTCCGAACCCGTCAAGAGGTGTAGGTTCGGAACCTGAACATGGGAGATCGTTTATGGCGAACTCGTTGTCCGCGCTCCGGGAGTCCAACCGGCGCATGGTCACCGAAGCGGTAAGAAGAGCGGGCTCACTCACCCAGGCCCAGCTCGCCCGAACTACCGGCCTCTCTCCCGCCACCGTCTCCACCATCGTCCGGGAACTCCGCGACCTGGGCATTCTCGCGATCACCTCAGGCGGCGGCCGCCGCAACGCGGTCACCCTGGCCCCCGAGACCGGCCTTCTGGTCGGCATCGACTTCGGCCACTCCCACCTGCGCGTCGCGATCGGCGAGGCCACCCGCCAGATCCTGGCAGAACGCGCAATTCCGATCGACGTGGACGCCAGCGCCGCCGAGGGCCTGCTCGCGGCAGAGCTGCTGGTAGACGAACTCCTGGAGACCCTGGGAGCCGAGCGTGTCGAGATCTTGGGAGTGGGACTCGGTGTTCCGGGTCCGATCGATCCGCTCACCGGCATCCTCGGGTCGAGCACGATACTGCCTGGGTGGGTGGGCATCAATCCGGCTCTCGCGATGGGCGAACGCCTGGGCTTGGCCGTACACGTCGACAATGACGCGAACCTGGGCGCGCTGGCCGAGGCGACCTGGGGGGCCGCGCGGGGCCGGCAGGACGTCACGTACCTGAAGATCGCCTCGGGAGTGGGCGCGAGTATCATCATCGACGGGCGTGTGTATCGCGGCGCGAGTGGCGCCGCAGGGGAGCTCGGGCACATCACGATCGATGAGAACGGCCGGCTTTGCCGGTGCGGGAACCGTGGTTGCCTGGAGACGCTGGCGGGTGGGCTTTATCTGACTGAGCTGGTCAGAGCCACCCACGGCCCGGGAGTCACGGTGCCCCGGCTGGTCGAGCTGGCCGCTGCGGGCGATGTCGGCTGCCGCCGGGTGATCGGTGACGCGGGCCGCCATCTGGGTGTCGCCGTGGCCAGTCTCTGCAACATTCTCAACCCCGGTCTTGTCGTGGTCGGCGGTGCTCTCGCCGAGGCGGGGGCGCTCCTCATCGACCCGATCCTGGAGGTCGTCCGCCGCCTCGCGATCCCCAGCGCCGCGGCCGTCCTCACCGTGGTCCCCGGGGTTCTGGGCGAGCGCGCCGGCGTGCTCGGCGCACTCGCGAGTGTTCAAGTCTCGAACATTGAGAGCGCTCTCTAACTTCTCACTTCTGGGCCTTGACCCTCGTTGGACTAAGGCGCAAAGTAACCTCAATCGCCCATCAGCGCTGCGGTGACTGCGGTATCCCCTCACCCGAGAGGTTCCTCATGCAATCCGTACGACTTAGAAAACGCTCTCTGCTGGCGTGGTTGACAGCTGTTCTCCTCCCCGTGAGCCTGCTCAACGCCATGACCGCCAACGCCGCCGTCCCGGCGACTCCCTCCGGCTGGAGCCTGGTCTGGTCCGACGACTTCAACGGCGGCGCGGGTTCGCTGCCCTCCTCGACCAACTGGCAGATCGACACCGGCCACGCCTACCCAGGCGGCCCCGGCAACTGGGGCACCGGAGAGATCCAGAACTACACCGCGAACCCCGCCAACGTCAGCCTGGACGGTGCCGGCAACCTCCGGATCACCCCCATCGGCAGCGGCCAGAACTGGACCTCCGCCCGAATCGAGACCCGCAGATCCGACTTCAAGCCCGCCGCCGGGCGAATCCTCCGGATCGAGGGCCGCATCCAGATGCCCAACGTCACCGGCAACGCCGCTCTCGGCTACTGGCCGGCCTTCTGGGCCCTGGGCGCGCCGTACCGGGGGAATTACTGGAACTGGCCCGCCATCGGCGAGTTCGACATCATGGAGAACGTCAACGGCCTCAACTCGGTCTGGGGCGTTCTGCACTGCGGTGTCAGCGCCGGCGGCCCGTGCAACGAGACCACCGGCCTCGGGAACAGCCGCGCCTGTCCCGGCTCTTCCTGCCAGTCGGCCTTCCACACGTACCGCTTCGAATGGGACCGCTCGGTCAACCCCAACCAGTTGCGCTGGTACGTGGACGGCCAGCAGTACCACAGCGTCAGCCAGGCCCAGCTCGACGCCACGACGTGGAATAACATGACCAGCCACGCCGGATATTTCATCCTTTTGAACGTGGCCATCGGTGGCGCCTTCCCGAACGCCCTCGCCGGGTTCGGCACCCCGACCGCCGCCACCGTCTCCGGCCGCCCCATGGTCGTCGACTACGTCGCCGTCTGGCAGAGCGGCACCGGCACCACCCCGCCGCCGAGCTCCCCGCCGCCTTCGCCGCCCCCCGGCGGTGTGGACGCGCGCTCGACCATCCAGGCGGAGGCGTACCAGGCACAACAGGGCACCATCCGCGAAACCACCACCGACTCCGGCGGCGGCCAGAACGTCGGCGCCATCGCCAACGGCGACTGGCTCCGCTTCGACGGCGTCAACTTCGGCTCAACCGCCGCGACCCAATTCCGCGCCCGGGTCGCCTCAGGCGCGGCCGGCGGCGTCAGCGGCCTCGTCCAGGTCCGCCTCGACAGCCTCACCGGCCCGGTGGTCGGCGACTTCGCCCTCGCCAACACCGGCGGCTGGCAAAGCTGGCGCACCATCCCCGCCAACATCGCCCCCGTAACCGGCACCCACACCGTCTATCTCACCTTCAGCAGCGGCCAGCCCGCCGACTTCGTCAACGTCAACTGGTTCACGTTCTCCACGACGTGAGCCCATGGCGGCCCGCGGGCTTGGACACGACCGTGTCCGGCCTGCGGGCCATCACGTCTCGGCGGACCACTGATGTTCTCCGAGGAACGACCGATCTCCCGTGGCGTACGCCAGGAAACACGCCCGAACCTCGGTCAGATCATCCAGCCGGGTGGCCCGGATGACCCCGCCCTCCTTGAACTCCAGCTCGTAATCCCCGGCCGAACCCGGCGAGACCTGCATGAAGTGCCGCCCATAAACGACAAGCGCCACAAACGGGTTCTGTACTGACATAGTCCCCAGCACGTCATGAATCAGGCCCAGATCGGGATCAGTCACCACCATCCCGTCCCCCGAATGAAGCTGAATCCCCGTATACGCCCCCAGCGGCTCCCGATTGTGCACGAGATCCCGCTGCGGGTCATAGCAGACAAGACCTTCATCCCGCGCGAACGCGAACACCGCGTTGGACACCTCATCCACCCGATCCGCCGCAATCCGGATCAGCCCACCACTGACGTCCTCATCGGGAAACCGCTCCTTGAGCATCGACCCTTCGGCATGCGAATACCGCTCCCGCGCCACCGCCCGCCCGATCGGCTCACTCTCCCGCCACACCGCCAGCACAAAACTCATGCCTCCGACGATAGTTGCGCCCACCGCCAGCAACCTCACGCGCCTGACGACAGGCGGGCCTCCGTGGCCAGATCGCGTACGACCTGGATCAACTCGGCCGGATCGAACGGCTTCGTCAGGTACGCATCCACCCCGATGCCCAACCCCCGCCGCTTGTCGTCCTCTTGCGCCCGAGCAGTGATCAGCACGACCTTGATGTGCGTGGTCAGCACGTCCCCCCGCAACTTGGTCGCCGTCTCCCACCCATCCATCCGCGGCATCATCACATCCAGCGTGATGACATCCGGATCCACCTCCCGTACCCGATCAAGACAATCCTGCCCATCGGACGCCGTGTACACATCGAAGCCCTCCAAGGTCAGATTGACCGCGATGAGCTGTCGAATGACCTCATCGTCATCCACCACGAGTACCCGCCCCAGAACCTCACCCACGGCCGCGAGGCTAACCCCTCCCAGGGGTACCACGCGCGCTTTTCGCCGTATGTGTACGCCCCGACCGCAACACCCTCAACAATCATGGTGACGAGCGCCCCCAGACTGCTGGTAATCTAGCTACACGTTGAGCCCCCTTAGCTCAGGGGATAGAGCACCGGCCTCCGGAGCCGGGAGCGCAAGTTCGAATCTTGCAGGGGGCACCACCGATCCACCAGGGGAAACCCAGCAACGACCTGCGGAAACGCGGGTCGTTTGCGTTCCTCGCCGTGCCACTGTGTGCCACCGTTTCCGAACATGTGCCACTGGTCGCGCACCATACGCGCACCGGATCTTATGAGCTGACCTGGCGGTCGCGGACGCTTGTGGGCCAACTGTGAGCCGAGCCAGCCCAGCGACCGAACATGGCTGCGCGCCCTCCCTAGAAGCATCGGAAGGGCGCGCTTAGGTCCTACGTTCTTGACTGGTACTCCCGTCGCGCTGTACACCTAAGTATCTAAGGCGGCTGCAAGGGACGTGCATATGAGCGAAAGCCAATATCCGCCCACCTGCCGATGTGGATTATTTGCTGAGGGGCAATGTACGGAATGCAGGGTTCCCGTCTGTCGCCGGGCCGGTACTCTCCAGACACCAGTATGCAGCCTTTTCGGTGACCAAGGGCTATTACTTTGCCGAAATTGCTACGATGAGCAACAGAGTAGAAAGCCACCCCCCAGGGATCTAGCTGCCGAGCGACAACAGTATCTAGGATCGCTGGCCGCGTGGATACGGATGATCGCAGATAGTCTCGTTAAATCTGGCTGTCCTGGATCTCGGAAACTAGTTTGGCCTGCGACTCCTACTAGAGGAAAAGTCAAGGGTAGATGCTGGTGTCTCTATGAGGAGCAACATGAGTATACGCTTGAAAGGTATCCCCCTGTCGTGCTCGCGACCGACGGACGACTGTACTGCGCCAGCGCGCATAAGGGTTGGGCGGATGACGTCTGGGCCTCCGAAGCCACCTATTTCAAGGTTTTAGGGGAAAAGTTTACATTCCCTGACACTATAAAGGATAGTGAGTATAGAATCCTCGCGGCATTGAAGGAGATTAGGCCTAAAGATGTTCCTGAAGCCCCCCAATGGTACGTTTAACAGAGACGTGTGTTTGGTTAGGCGGACTCCTCTGCTCCGAGAGCCTTGTCGAGCATGCCGCGCCATACGTGGTCTTGGCCGTCTACGCACTTGGCGTAGACCTTGAGTAGGACCTCCACGCTGTGCCCTGCCCATTCGGCTACCTGGGTGGCGGGGACGCCGGCGTTGAGCCGCATCGACACCCCCGCGTGCCGCAGGTCGTACGGTCGCCGGGCCAGCTCGGACGCGACCTGCGCGGGCGTCAACGCCAAGGGCCGCGCCGTCTTCCAGGTATGGGCGTAGGCCGATGCCTGGAGCATGCCGCCGCGTTCGGTGCGGAACAGTCGGCCGTCTTGCGCCACGCCATATCGGGCGATGTGGGTGCGGAGAATGGTCACCAACTCGGGCGGGATTGGTATTGGCCGTTTGGCCTTACGCGGCCTGCCCTTGAGCCCGCGCGCTTCTTGAACCTGGCCGTCATCGGTCCATTCGGCTCCGACCGTGGGACGGGAGTTTCCGAGCATGAGCCGTCCCCATCCTGATTCGGGAAGGTGGCAGTCCTCCTGTCGTAGGGGGATGACCTCGCCGGGGCGCATCATCGCGAAGTACATGCAGGCGTAGAACGCCACCAGTTGGGGGCCGCGTCGGTATCCGGAGTAGCTGACGGCGGTCAGCAGTTCGCGTACCTGTTCCGGCGATGCGACCACGGACGGGTCTACTTCCTCGCATGGACTATCAGGAGCTTTCCAGTCCAGCCCGTCTATCGGATTGTTCTTGAGCCGTTTCTTGGTGACGGCGTACTTGAGCACGTTGAACAGGACGCGGCGGCGTCGGCTGAAGTAGCCGGGCGCGGCGGCCCCGCCGTCCAGCTTGGTCGCGCACTTCTCCAGTGCGGCCGTGATGGTGTCGTACTCGCTGAGGTCGGCAACGGGCACCGACGCCTTGGCGATCCACTTGAGGGCTGCGGCTACCTCATCGGGCTTATCGAGGTCGCGGCGTGGTCTGTTGAATGCCCACCGGCACGGCCCCGGCATTTTGAAGATGTGCTCGCTCGTGGGTGATTTGAGTTCATAGGTCGAACAGGGTGAGCAGGCGGCGGGCGTCGTTTCGGTAGTGTCGCCGGGCGTAGGACATATTGACGTGTCCGACGTGGCGGAACGCGCCGATCGCGAGGTTTCTGCAGGTCGCCATTACCTGGGGCAGGCTGCCGGTACGGATCTGGCCGGCGTCCTCGCGGAAGGTGACGTCACGGACCCAGTGCTCGCGGTTTTCCACCCCCCAATGCCGGCGGACGTAGGTGCCCAGATGGGCGGGTCCGGCCAGGTGGGCGGGCAGGTTCGTGATGCCGTAGGCCACCTCTTTACTCTTGCCCACGCCGTGCAGATCGGCGATGTGCCGCACGATCCGCATGACCTGAACCGCACCGGGGAAGTCGACGCCGTCGGCGGGGGCGGTACGGATGGTGCGGCGTTCGCTGCGGCCGTGGCCCCGGTCGATCTCGGTGTGCCCGGTACCGGCCCGCTCGTGCTCGGCGTCGGTCCCATCAGCCAGTGCGGCCATCGCCGTGGCCAGGAGCGCGGGCTGATTGTGCTTCAAAATCAGGACATAGTACGCGCCGAGGTCCTCGGCCAGGTGCCGGGCGGTCCCACGGACCGTGTGCAGCGCGTCGGCGGTCAGGACCGTACCCGCCAGATCCACTCCGGCTATCAGCGGCTTGAGTTCGGGCACCTCGCTGCTCTTGGTGTCGATGGCCCGCTGAGCGAGCGTCGCATGGCGGTTGTGGCAGAACAGCGACAGCAGTTGGAGACAGCGGCCGTCGGGGCGGCGGGCTCCGCGGACGGCCTTGCCATCGGCCGCCGCCCCGGGCAACAACCCCGCGATAGCGGGACGTTCCCGGTCACGCTGGCGGACCCGGCGGGCTTCGCGCTCGTTCGACCATGCCGGTTGGGTCGGCTCGGCAGGCTCGGCGGTGTCCGGCCGAGCCGCACCGGGGGTATCGGGATGGCCGGGTGCGCCGGCTTGGCGGGACGCCTGCCCGGCCAGGTAAGCGCACACCTCGCGATCCAGTTGGTCGCCGTCGACCTCGCCCAGGACCCGGCGGAAGGTCCGTTCGCTGGGCGGCACGCGCAGCCCGGTGAACGGATCACGCCACACCTCCAGTTCGGCCAGCACTTCCTGCGGGCACGCGTCGGAGGCCCAGTGCCAGACCGCGATGATCGAGTCTCCGCCGACCACGGCCACCCCGCACGCGGCCAGTGCCAGGATCGAGGCCAGCGGATGCCGGACGTTTCGGGTGGACCGGTGGTCGGAAATCCGGCGGAAGCGGGCCAGCAGCCCTTCGCGGGTCACCCGATCGGGCACCGATCCCGTTGTGTTGCCGCTCTCGATCGGACTGATCAGCGATGATAGGGCCACGGGCACGGCTTCCTCCCGGATCGATTGGTGTGAGAACCTCGATCTTCGGGAGTCGTGCCCGTTTCCATGCCCGAATTGGGTCAGTTATTACCAGCGGTAGAGGCGCAGCCACTCGCGCGCAAGGAATCAAACCCGGTCAAAACTTCGAGATGCCGGGGCCGTGTGCCCACCGGTACAGCGCCATTCGGAGAACGGCAGGGTCGGGGATTCCGCGCCGGTCCTTCACGAGAACTGGGGTCACCGCGGTGAGGGTCTCGGCGATCGAAATCCGCTGCTTGCCAGAGACCTTGTTCCAGCGGGAATCGACGTAGTCGAGAGCGTGCTCGTACCAGCTGATGCCGATTGTGGCGCGCGTCATGGACTCGGGGAGTCCGGTCTCTGTGTCGAATGCCTCGCCGTTGCGGGCGGCCTGGACGAGCCCTGAACGGAAGCTGTCAGCCAGTGCCGATGTCGTGAAGCACTGGGGGAATACCTTGCCGTTCACGACCCAGCGGACCACGTAGGGCTGTTTGCCGCTGCTCTTCTTATAGATGTTCCAGAAGCGGACCTTGTAACTCTTCATCGGCCGTTGGTCCCTTCGTCGTCGGCGAGGGAGTCGAGCCAGCTCTCGTAGTCGCGACGCTTGATGCGCAACTGTCCGCCGGGGGTGCGGGTGCATACCGGCGTCTTGCCCAGAGCGCGCCAGCGCTGCCAGGTCCGGCGGCCGATGCTCAGGTCTTCGAGGATCTCGGGGACGGTAAGCCAAGCGCCGCGACGGTCGGCGGCGTCCTGGAGATTGATGACGGTCATGATGGTGTGTGCTCCTTCATGGGGGCGGCCCCGCCGGTGTTGCTTGACCGGCGCTTCCGGCGGGGCCGCTTGTTCTGCGAGGTGGGGTTAGTCGTCTTCGCTGTCGGTGCGGGAGTCGAGCCAGGTCTCGAACTTTCGATCCACTGCTCGTAGTCGGCGAGTAGAACGAGCGCGTCGTCATCGACGCGGAGCACGTAGGCGGGTACGAGCCCCTTGCGCTCCCAGCTGTTCCAGTCGTCGCTACTGATGGATAGGTGGGTGAGGATCTCCGCGAAGGCGATCCAGTCGCCGGGCTCATCCGGTGGACCGGAGTGGTCCATCGGCGAGACGGTCCAGTCCACCGGGGGCGGTACGTCGGGGCTGATCATCTGCTATCTCCAGAGGTGTACGGCGGGGTTCTCACGTGAGGGCGACGGATTCGGCGGCGGCCGTGGCTGGTAGGGGTTCACGCGGTGCGTCTCCAGGCGTGTGCGGTGACGAGCGGGCCGCCCTGTAGTCGCTGGGGCGGGGCTTGCCGAAGTCCTCGCGCCGTCCGTCCCACCGCACCGTTTCGAGCGCGGTATGGGTAGGTGTGCTGGCGTGGTTGCGGATGTGGGCGGCGAGGACTCGCCAGCTGGCGGCCAACTCTTCGTGGGCGTGGGCGTGGCCGGTGTCCCAGCCGGTTTGGTGGCCGTCGCGGTAGCCGCGTTCGTAGGCGGCCTGTTCGCTGCGGTGCTGGCCGTCCAGGTCGGCCACCAGGGCGGCCATCAGGGCGAGAAGTTCGAGGGCGGTCGGCGGGGTCGCGGTCGCGGCCATGGGGGGCCGGTAGGGGGCATTCCTTGGGCTTTTCAGGGTTTGGGTGGGAGTGCCGCGACCCGCGACCTTTTCGCGTGTCGGCTGGTCAGGCGGGATGGGGGAGGTTGCGGCAGAGGTTGCGGCGGCGCGACCGGTTGTGGGAGTGCCGCCACCTTTCTCCGGTCCGATCGCGGGTCCGCTGAGGGGTTCGGCGGGGGGTTCGGGGCGGGGGTTCATGACCGGCCGTGGGTGGGGAGGTTGGTCAGTCCGGTGTGCTGGGCGCAGCCGGGGCACAGGCCGAAGGCCAGCAGCAGCACACCGGTTTGCACCATGCCCGCGTGCAAAGCGCCGGCCGTTTGGCGGCACCGGTCGCACGTGTCGTCCTCGATGGGGTCGGCGTGCAGGGTTGAGCGGCAGGCCAGCTGGCCGGGTGCCCACGCCGCGCCGTACAGGACGGTGGGGGCCGATGCCAGGGCCGATGCCGTGATGTGGCGGCACAGCCGGGCGGTTTCGCCGGTCAGCGCCTCCATCAGGATGCGGATCTGGGCGTCGATCCAGTCGTCCATCCGGGGGTTGTCCTCGGGCAGGGGCAGGAATGGAAGCCCGTGGTGTGCGGCGCGGCGGTGCTGATCGCCGGTGGCGTCGCGGACGGCGGCGGTCAACTGGTCGGCCAGGGCGGTCAGGGCGGCGGCGTTCATGACGGACTCCGGGCAAGTCGTCGGCGGGCGCGGGGGTGAGGTCGAGCGGTCCGGCTTCCTTCGCCGGATTTGCCGGAACCTGCGGAACCTCCGGAACCTTGCAGGTCACGGGGGGTGAGATAGGTTCCGGATAGGTCTGGGGTTCCGGAACCTGCCCTCGTCGGCGATCACTTCGACACCGAAGGGGGTGGATGTGCTGGTCGGCAACTGCTGGGGCTCCGGCGGTGAGGGGCGACTGGGCGCTGGCAAGGTTCGGACTGCCCGTGGCCGCCTATGTCCAGGCGCTCGGGCCCGCCGACGTGATCGACCTGGCTCATCGATTCCGCCAGGCAGGCGCACGTGACCTGCACTGGTATCACGCCGGGCTGGCCTCGCCCGACCGCCTGACCGCGATAGCCGAGGCGATCAGATCAGCGGGATGAGCCCCGGCGATTGTCAAGACCGGCGCGAATTCCGTGGCCGGTGGGTCTAAAGGTTCGTGTGCAACGCTGGCGGTCCGGAGCCATGATCGCTCGAAGGGGCCGTGATGGAGTTCAGGGTGGGTGATCGCGGTGGGCGCCTGCTCGGCCGGCGCGAGGCAGGAGCCGAGGAGCCGGTCCACGGCCGCGGCCGTCTCGCCGGGAGGCTCGTCCGCCAGGCAGTCCCGGGCGTGCAGCCGGACGAGCTCGTGCATGCGGTAGCACGCCTCGCCGATCTCGTCGGTGCCGGCGTATTCCACGAGCTGCGCGTCCTCCGCCTCCCGTGCGCCGGCCCCGAGCAGCGCCGCGGCGTTCCATCCCGCGAAGAGCGGGGTTTCCAGCAAACCGAGGCGGCGGAACAGCGTCCGGCCCGGCATGCTGAGGCCGGGGGCAGCAGGCAGGGAGCCTTGGGCTCGTCGGTGCTGTGCGCGGGGGCGATCTCGGGGTCGCCCCGCAGCACCGCCTCTTCCAGCGTGCGAAGCTGCGCCCCAGGCTCGCCTTCGGGTGGGTCGGCGGTTTTGCTTGCCTGGGACCGATGCGCGCCCAGCTCCCCGACGCGGCAACCCAAGGGCTACAAGGAGGAGATCAGGCCGGTGACCGACGTGGCCTCGGGGGCGCCGAGTCTGCTGAAATGGCTGAGCGCGGCACACCAGCGCTCTCTCGCGTCCGCTGGTCGGCCCTGGGCGAACGCCACCTCGCCGAGTCCACGTAACGCCCGCGCCTCCTCGTAGCGGCTGCGGCAGTCGCGGCTGTCCGTGACCCCGCGTGCGAACCAGGACTCGGCCTCCGCCAAGTTCCGGCGCGCAGCCACGCCTCACCCAGGCAGTTCACGGCCATGGCCCCATCGAGCGATATCGGTCTGTGCGGTACGGAGAACATCTGGAGCGCCATGGTGAGGTGGGTGACCGCCTGCTCGTGCCGTCCCAGTTCGAGTTCCACGAGCCCGATGCTGCGCAAGGTGATCGCTTGATTGCGGGCGTGGCGCCGTTCAACGTACAAGGTCAGCGCCTCCTGGTTGAGGCGCAGCGACCTCTCGTACTCCCCGCGGCAGTAGGCGATCGCCGCGTGGTTGGCGAGGGCGTTCGCCCGCGCGAACCCGTCCCCGGCGTCGGCGAGGCGGTTCAGGACGATGAGGAAGTGCTCGTCAGCTTCGTCCAGCCGGCCGATCTCCATGAGCGCCAGGCCGAGATTGTTCCGCGTCATGGCCTCGCCGTCCCGGTCCCGGGCGCGTTCGGCAGCGGCTAGCGCCCAGGTGTGCGTCGCGAGCCAGTCGTCCCACTGCTTGGTGAGGAAGAAGTGCCCTCGTAACATGGCCGCCAGCCGCCAGCAGGCCGAGTCGGCTCCGGTGTCGAACGCGAGCTGGCACGCCGCTACGAGGTTCTTCTGCTCCGCTGCCAGCCACGCGGACGCGGAGGCCTCGTCGGTGAACGGTACGGAGTGCCCCGTCGGCTCGATGGGTGGCCGGTAGCGCCCGGGGGTGATCGCCTCGTCAGCCCGGGCCACCATGTCGAGCGACCAGGCGATCAGCCTGCTCCGGGCCGCGTCACGGGCCGCGGCGGACAGGTCCGAGTCGGCCTTGAGGCGGGCGAAGTCACCGATGAGATCGTGGATCTCGAACCGCTGGCTGGAGTTCCGCTCGATCAGCCGGGCGTTGACCAGACGCTCCAGGTACCGCCTGGCGGTCGCCAGGTCGAGGTCGGCGAGGGCGGCCACGTGATGCGCGGTCCAGTCGCCGCCGGGATGAAGGCCGAGCATGCCGAGGATCCGCCGCAGATGCTCGGGCAGCGCTAGATAGGAGATCTCGAACGCCGAGCGGATACTGCGCTCTCCGTCCGCGATCTCGGCGAGGCGGTTCCGGGTGTTCCTGGCTGAGGAGGCGAGCTCCTCGATCGGCGAGACCTGCGATCTGGCCGCCATGATGGTGAGCGCGAGCGGCAGGCCGTTGCAGAGACCGACGATCTGGTCGATGTGCGCCTGTTCGCCTTCCCCGTCCAGCGCGGCCCTGAAGAATCGCACCCCCTCGTCCGGGGAGAGCACATCGAGCAGCAGGTGGAGGGCGCCGTCGAGGGAGCTGAGCCGGCCTCTGCTGGTGACGACCAGCCGGGAGCCGGCCGAGGCCGGGATCAGCGGTTTGACTTGCTGGGAGGTGAACCGCCCCGGGATCGATAGAGGCTAGCTCGATATCGTCTCGGCTACCGTATCAGATGATTCTTGCGCGTAGTAGATGGTCTCGTATTGTAACCACTCACACGTATCCGTGAGCTGGGGTTATGCGGTGGCTTGAGACAGCGTCCAGGGGTTGCCGAGGAAGGCGTCACGGAGCGCATGGAAGGCGTCGATGCCGTGGTTGGTTGCGGTGACGAG
>NZ_JBDPLV010000039.1:0-104513 GCF_039871605.1 Acrocarpospora sp. B8E8
GGTGGTGGCCCACTGCTGGTTGCCGCCGCTGTGGCAGTCCCACAACTGGACCCGGGTGCCATCGGTCGTGCTGGAGTTCGGCACATCCACACAGCGACCGGAGGCCACACCCCTGATCTGCCCCCCACTCCCACCAGTCGGCGTCGGAGTCGGAGTGATCGTCGGCGTAGGGCTGGGGTTCGGGCTCACGGCGTTGAGGGCGTTAAGGACGGAATTGTACGCCGCCTTCTTGTTGCCGTTGCCGTCGAACAGCAGCGGGCTGGCGCCCGAGCCGAGCCAGGAGTCGCTGTCGCGGACGCCCCACACGGTGATGCCGGTGCAGCGGGCCACGGCCAGGCAGTCGTTGGTCACCGCGGCGTAGGTGGAAGCCGAGCCGCCCTGGATGTCCAGCTCGGTGATCTGCACGTCCACCCCGAGGGCGGCGAAGCTGGAGATCGTGGTGCGGTAGTTGCTGTTGTACGGGCTGTTGCTGTTGAAGTGCGACTGCAGGCCGACACAGTCGATCGGCACGCCGCGCTGCTTGAAGTCGCGGACCATGGTATAGACGGCCTGGGTCTTGGCCCAGGTCCAGTTGTCGATGTTGTAGTCGTTGTAGCAGAGCTTGGCCGCCGGGTCGGCGGTCCTGGCCGTACGGAAGGCGACCTCGATCCAGTCGTTGCCGGTCCGCTGGAGGTTCGAGTCACGCCGGTTGCCGCCGTTGCCGTCGGCGAAGGCCTCGTTGACCACGTCCCAGGCGTAGATCCTGCCCCGGTAGTGAGCCATCACGCCGTTGATGTGGTCGATCATCGCCTGGCGCAGCGTGCTGCCGGACAGGGACTGCATCCAGCCCGGCTGCTGGGAGTGCCACGCCAGCGTGTGGCCGCGTACCCGCTTGCCGTTCTGCACGGCCCAGTTGAAGACGCGGTCACCGTTGGTGAAGTTGAACTGGCCCCGGTTCGGCTCGGTGGCGTCGATCTTCATCTCGTTCTCGGCCGTCACCATGTCGAACTCACGGTTGGCGATCGTGGTGTACGCCGAATCGCCGAGCTTGCCCGCGGCGATGGCGGTGCCGAAGTACCGGCCGCTCTGCTGAGCCGCCGCACCGAGGGTGCTGGCCGCAGCGTCGGCGGGAACCGACACTGCCATGGTCATGCCCAGTACGCCGAGGGTGCCGACGACCAGGGTCCGGCGCAGGCCGCTGAAAGGCCGCCGGGGTCCGGGCGGGGGTAAGGCGTTTGTGCCCATACTTGTTCAGCCTCCATAGCTGACAGGGAAGGGGAAGGAACGCGGGACTACTCCGCGAGATCGACGCCGCGTTCCATCGCCGGAACGCACACCACGGGGGCGTCGCGGAGACGGATCCCTTGCCGCGCGCCACCGGTCCTGGCGGGCAAGCCGTCTCGGGGACTCAGTGTGGAAACATCCCCGAAATGTGTCAAGGCTTTCAAAAAACTTTCGGCCGCGTCACCCGCTTCGTACGCCTACCGTTGGCCTCAACAGCGATCCGCTCATGTGAAAGTTTCGGACCTTCTCGCGAGAGTTCGGAAGCGTCGATGAAACGTTCATCGCGCCGCGTTCACTCCTTATGCGGCCCTCCTCCGATAACACCAGATGGGCTCGCACTCCGGCCCCACAGGGTCGCACAAGACGCCCGGCGGCCCTTGACGGCACCCACTTCCCTCGTATTTGCTCCGCCCCACCACCACGTCCAACCAGCCGACGGAGAGGGCGTTCAACCAGTCGAGTGAATGTTTGCGCTAACACGTCGCATTTCCGCCCAAGGGCTGGGCCGGCGGCCAAAGCGCGCGACCTGGATGGACACCACATCCACCTGCGGCGCAGCGCGTGTGGCCTCAGACGGGACAGCTGAGCAGCTGAAATTGAGCGCCGCAATATCAGAAACTTCGCCAATCGGTGGGCGTAAGCAGCAGGGCGTTACCGATAACAACTTCGCCGATTGCACGATCGTGGGCCGCGGCGTGCCTGACGTGGCCGTGCCGGGCGACCTGATCAGGCATAACCGAAGAAAGGGCAGAACAAATGAGACGGCACACCAGAAACCTCGTCGGCGTCGGCGCTGCGAGCGTGGTCACAGCCGCGGTCACGGCCCTGGCCATGTTCGCGGTGCCCGCGCCCCAGGCATCGGCGGCGACTCTGACGCAGGTGGCCGACTTCGGCTCCAACCCCGGCAACATCCAGATGTACCTCTACGTCCCGGACAACGTGTCCGCCCGCCCGGGCATCCTGGTGGCCATGCACGGCTGCAACGGCACGGCCCGCGCCTTCTACCAGGGCACCGAGTTCGCGTCGTTGGCCGACCGGTACGGCTTCATCGTCATCTACCCGCAGGGCAACAAGAGCACCAACGGCCTGTCGAACTGCTTCGACGTGTGGTCGGACGCCGCCTTACGCCGCGGTGGCGGCGGCGACCCGGCGTCGATCGTCTCCATGGTCTCCTACGTGCAGCAACGCCACAACGGCGACCCGCAGCGGGTGTTCGCCACGGGCTTCTCGTCGGGTGCGATGGAGACCAACAACCTGCTCGCCGTGTACCCGGACGTGTTCAAGGCCGGCGCGCCCTTCGCGGGTGTGCCCTACGGCTGCTTCGGGCCCGCCGGGTGCGGCGACAAGACGCCACAGCAGTGGGGCGACCTGGTCCGCAACGCCTATCCCGGCTACACCGGCCCCCGGCCGCGGGTGACAGCCTGGCACGGCACCGCCGACGACGTCCTCAATTACAGCATGCTGCAGGAGGAGGTCGACCAATGGACCAATGTGTGGGGAATCAGCCAGTCCCCCATCTCCACCAGCAGCCCGCAGTCCGGTTGGACCAAACGGGTCTTCGGCTCCGGCCAGGTCGAGGCGTACACCATCAGCGGGGCCGGCCACGACCTGCCGCGGCCCGGCATGGCGGCGTACGCGATCCGCTTCTTCGGCCTGGACGGGAGCGGCCCTTCCACGACCCCCACCCCGACGACCACGCCGACTGGGGGGCAGATCAGGGGTGTGGCCTCCGGTCGCTGTGTGGATGTGCCGAACTCCAGCACGACCGATGGCACCCGGGTCCAGTTGTGGGACTGCCACAGCGGCGGCAACCAGCAGTGGGCCACCACCTCCGCGCAGGAGTTGCGGGTCTACGGCAACAAGTGCCTGGACGCCGCCGGGACCGGTAACGGGGCCGCGGTGCAGATCTACTCCTGCTGGGGCGGCAACAACCAGAAATGGCGTATCAACTCCGACGGGACCATCGTCGGGGTGCAGTCGGGACTGTGCCTGGACGCCGCCGGCTCCGGCAACGGCGCCCAGCTGCAGCTGTACTCCTGCTGGGGCGGCAGCAACCAGCGATGGAACCGCACCTGACCACCCACGCCGATCACGACCAGACCCTGAGACCTTGACCGCTCCCTCTCAGGGCTTGAACCCCTGATCGGCGCCACCCGCGGGGCGAGAACCCGGCGGAAGCCGGACCCACCCCGCCTGTTGACCTCCCCTTCCCGGTGAGGACGCCTCCGGTGCGGCAGACCCCGCCGCACCGGAGGCGATCAGCGTCCGGACCCGGCACGCACAGTTTGGCTGACGTCGGGCCCTGCCTTGCCGCTCCACGCCGGCTCGTCGATGACGAGCCGGCCTGGAGCACGGGTGGGAGTCAAGCCGTCGCCGACGTCCTGGCGTCAGCGGTAGCCGGCGGCGATGACGTCGGCCTGGACGGCGTTCTCGGTGGCGTCGGTGGGGTAGCCGGCGACCATGGCTCCTTCGTAGAAGGTGCCCGCGCTGAGGTTGGCGCCTCCGTCGGGCTTGCAGCAGTCGCCGCCGCTGCCCAAGATGATGGCCCCCTGCTTCTTCATCGGGCTGTATCCGTTGGGGAGCGCGCCGTCGTACAGGGTGTACAGGCTGCCGGACTGGGCGTTGCTGCCCTTGATCGCGAATCGGGTCGTGCCGTTGTTCTTCAGCGTGGCGGTGACGAACTTGTGGGGGAAGGCCCGCTGGTTGGGGTTCCACGCCTGGCTGCCGCCGGGGAACAGACCCCATTCCAGGTCGGCCTGCACCCAGGGACCGGTCCCTGAGCAGCCGCCGAACCAGCACTGGGTGCTGAAGTTGATGGCGTCCATGGCGCCGGCGGCGTCGGCCTTCCGGGTGGTCTCGCTGTTGCCGTAGTCGAAGCAGCAGCCGTTGTTGACGTGGGTGCCGCTGGTCACCATGTACATGCCCTCGGGTGCGCTGCCCGTCGGGACACCGGTCAGGTGGCCGTCCCGCCAGTAGCTGTTGCCGGGGTTGATGTAGAGGGAGTAGGCCTTGCCGCCGCCGACCGTGAGCGACTCGGTGGTCGCGACCGCGGGCCTGCTTTGGGGGGAGCCGGGGACCACGCTGGATCCCTGGTACCACAGGTCGTTGGCGCGCCCGGACTGGTCGTAGACCACCGTGATGACGCAGGTGGTGCCGGCGCAGAACGAGTCCTGCGCCGCGGCGTTGGCGACGCCGCCCGCCGTCAGGACGCCGATGTTCCGGGTCGTGTTGTCGGATGACCGCCTGACCTGGTACAGGTTGCCGCTGTACGCGCCATAGAGCGCCCGCGTGGTGCTGTGCGCGGCCACGCAGGGCGTGCCGCCGGAGGCGTAGATGTCGCACGGGCGCGCGCCGGTCGGCGTCGGGCTGGGCTGGGTTCCGGTGGTCCATTTCTGGTTGGTGCCGCCGTGGCAGGTCCAGATCTGCACCCTGCTGCCGTTGGCGGTGCCGGCGCCGGACACGTCCAGGCACTTGCCGGCCCCGATGGCGGTGATGCTGCCGTCGGCGTTGAACCGCCACTTCTGGTTGTTCTGACCGTTGCAGTCCCAGATGATCACGCTGGCGCCGTCGGCGGTGCCGCCGCCGGACACGTCCAGGCACTTGTTGCCGTACACCCGCAACTCACTCGCGCTGGTGGAGGTCCACTGCTGGTTGGCCTGCCCGTTGCAGTCCCAGATCTGCGCCAGCGCGCCGTTGGCCTGGGAGACGCCGTTGACGTCCAGGCATCGCCCCGACGCCGTGCCCACCAGTGGCGTGGTGGCCGCCGAGGCCGGCGCCCACCAGGTCAGGGCGGTCGCCAGAAGGGTCGTCAGCACCGTCATGACAGCCGCGACGACGGTCGTACGTGAGCGCCGCCCACGCGGCGTACGGCCCGATAAGGGACCGGATGAAGACTGCATTCGTCGTACTCCTTGGGGGGTAGGCGTGGCGAAGACACGCGGGAGACGGAAGCGTGCGGGTCCATCTGAGCGGTCAGAAAGAGGGTCCAAGAGCCGCTCGGATACCAGTCGCCGTCATGAATGCGAATCGATTCGCCAGCACACGGGGTTTACGCAGAGCGATGACGGCGGCGTACACCGAAGCACATATGACGGGCGGACCGCCTGTCAAGACCGGAATCGAATCGGTTCGGATGCCTCGGACGGCGAAGCCGGTCGGGAGAAGAGGCGCTGCTGGATCTCCCTGCGGTAGTCGTCGAGGGTGTTGTCGATGTGCGTGGCGGCGGCTTGGGCGGCCGCTTCGGGGTCGCCGGCGCGGATGGCCTGGAAGATGGCCTCATGCTCCTCGACGGCCTTGGCGGCGTGTCCGCCCACCGAGCCCCGCATTCCGATGAGGCTCGACTGGGCCTGCAGCCGCCGGGCCTCCCGCACGGCGACCTCGAGGAACATGTTGTGCGCGGCCGTGGCGATGGCGGTGTGGAAGGCGTCGTCGCCCTCGTTGAACAGGTCCTCTCGTCCGGTCTCGAAGCCATGGCGGCACAGGCCGGCCGCTTCCTCGATGGCCCTCAGCTCCGCGGGAGTCGCGCGGCGGGCGGCCAGCCTGCTGGTCTCCGTCTCCTGCGCCCGGCGGAACTCGAAGAGCATGTAGACGTGGTCCAGGTCGGTCGGGAGGAAGAAGGACGCTCGGCGTCCGGTGCCCAGCATCCCCTCGTCGTCGGCCACGTACAGGCCGCGGCCCTTCTGGGCGCGCACCCGGCCGAGCGCGGAGAGAATCTTGACCGCTTCGCGCACGACGGTACGGCTGGTGCCCAACTGCCTGGCCAGCTCGTTCTCGGTCGGCATGCGGTCCCCCGGACGCAGGCGCAGCCGGACGATCAACTCCAGCAGCTGCTCCGCGGCCACCTCGTAGCCGGGCCGGTATCCGCTTTCACGTGGGGTGTGGATCACCGCGCCTCCTCCTCCCCGCCTCGGTAAGAGTATGACTGATCGAGCCCGCCTTCCCCGGTTGAACAGATGCTCTTCAATCAGTACGACACATTTGAACGATTCAAGCGGAACGACCATCATCGGTTGATCACTGACAGGCATAGCCGCTGGTAGGCGTATCGATGTTGCTAACCGCGATCAGAGCATCGATGTGCGCGTTCTGAAATAAGTGGGCTTAAGGTCTTGACGGGCGTCAGCGCTCCGAACGTAATTGGTACCGGAACCCCGGAGGCCTGCTCCTTCCACACCCTTCCCGGCCGGATCACATGGGCGCCGCACAGGCGTCCGCCGTCGTACCCCTGGTTCGACGACGGCCTCCTCCTCAGGAGGGCACACCTGTCTGAGGAGGAGGGCGTGACCTGACCCGCACCCCCCATCCCCCAAAGGAACCACCGTGCAACCATCTCCGCCCGTCACGGCGCTCAGACCGGTCCTGACCGGCATCGTCGCCACGGCCCTGGCCGCGGCGTTCGCCCTCGTCGCCCCGGCCGCCCCCGCCCTCGCGGCCACCACGACCCTGTACGCGTCGCCGTCCGGCACCGGCACCGCCTGCACCTCCGCCCAGCCGTGCTCGCTGCCCGCGGCGCAGACGGCGGTGCGATCGCTGAACGGCGCCATGTCCGGTGACATCGTCGTGCAACTGGCCGACGGGGTGTACCGGCTCGCCGCGCCGCTCCGGCTGACCGCCGCCGACTCCGGAAACAACGGCTACACCGTCACATGGCAGGCCGCTCCCTCGGCCCGCCCGGTGATCAGCGGAGCCCGGGCGGTCACCGGCTGGTCCCTGGCCGACTCCGCCAAGAACATCTGGCGGGCCAGCGTCGGTTCCGGAATCGACACCCGGCAGCTGTACGTCAACGGCGCCCTCGCGACACGCGCCCGCACCCAGGTCAACCGGGCCGACTTCACCGCCAGCGGCACCGGGATGAGATTCAGCAACAGCGCCCTGAACTATCTGAACAACCTGGCCAACCAGAACCGCGTCGAGATGGAGAGCGTCGGCTCCTTCACCGACCGGTACTCGCCGGTGCAGAACATCAGCGGCAACCTGATCACGATGCAGCAGCCGGCCTGGAACAACAACAACTTCGGCTACGACACCTTCACCCAGCCGCACCGCGCCGGTCCGCTCTATCTGACCAACGCCTACGAGTTCCTGGACTCGCCGGGCGAGTGGTACATCAACCCCGGCACCGGCGTGCTCTCCTACATCCCGCTCGCGGGGCAGAACATGAGCACCGTCGGCGTGGAACTGCCCGTCCTGCAGTCCCTGGTGAACATCGGCGGCACCTACGACGCGCCGGCGCACCACATCACCTTCACCGGCATCACCTTCACCGGCACGACCTGGCTCGGCGCCAGCGGCAACCAGGGCTACGTCGACCAGCAGACCGGCGCCTACATCGCGGGCAACTGGAACTGGCCCGGCTTCTCCTCCTGCCACAACGGCTGCACGCAGTTCGAGGCCGCCCGGCCGAACTGGTATCAGATGCCCGCCGCCGTGCAGATCTCCGCCGCCGGCAACATCGCCGTCACCGACTCCCAGTTCGTCAACCTGGGGCAGACCGCCGTGGGCATCGGCAACGACGCCAACGCCCACGCCAGCGGTGTCGGCCTCGGCGCCAGGGACATCACCATCACCCGATCCGAGATCGCCCGCAGCTCCGCCGGCGGCGTCGTGGTCGGGGGCGTGCGCGCCGACGCCCACCACCCCTCCGACCAGCGGATGATCAACCGCGACATCACCATCAGCAACAACCGCATCCACGACCTCGGCCTGGACCACCGGGGCATCGTCTCGGTCCTGACCACCTACGTCACCACCTCCGACGTGTCCCACAACGAGGTCTACAACCTGCCCTACACCGGCATGTCGATCGGATACGGCTGGGGTGCCAACGACACGGGCGGCAACACCCAGTACGCCAATCGCGGCCTGTACAACTACCAGCCGCGCTACACCACGCCCACCACCGCCTCCGGCAACCGGCTGGTCGGCAACTACGTCCACGACGTCATGCAGCAGATGAACGACGGCGGCTGCATCTACACGCTGTCATGGAACCCGAACGCGGTGATCAGCGGCAACTACTGCCTGCGCACCAACGGGTACTTCGGCGTCTACTTCGACGAGGGCTCGAAGTACTACACCGTCACCGGCAACGTCTTCTCCAACACCGGCACCTGGGCCACCGCCAACTACTGGGGCGGCGAGAACATGGGCAACTGGACCGTCACCGGCAACTGGACCAGCAACAGCTCCACGAACGTGACCAACGGCGACCGCGGCAACGTCGTCAACAACAACGTCACGGTGAGCAACGGCAACTGGCCGGCGGGCGCCCAGGCCGTGATGGCCGCGGCCGGACCCCGGAGCGGCACTCCGTCGCAGACGGTGGAGATCGTCGGAACCCAGTCCGGCCGCTGCCTCGACGTGAGCAACAGCAGCACCGCCAACGGAGCCGCGGTACACCTCTGGGACTGTCACGGCGGGACGAACCAGCGGTGGACGCAGACGTCCTCCAAGCAGCTGACGGTGTACGGGAACAAGTGCCTGGACGCCTACGGCCAAGGAACCGCCAACGGAACCCAGGTGGTGATATGGGACTGCAACGGTCAGGCGAACCAGCAGTGGAACGTCAATGCCAACGGCACCATCAGCGGAGTGCAGTCCGGGCTGTGCCTGGACCTGCCCAACAACGCCACAGCCAACGGCACCCGGCCGCAACTCTGGACCTGCCACGCCGGCGCCAACCAGCGCTGGAGCCTGCGTAGTTGATCCCGCACGACTGAGGTATCGGACGGCCGGGCGCACGGTGCCCGGCCCTCCCAACCGTTCCGCTGCGCCATTCGACGCTCGGATCGGGGACGTCCCTCGTCAAGCCCTGGATGCGGTGGTGATCGGCCGTACCCTTGAGGTTGTGGCAGAGGGAACAGGCAGGGCGACCGAATCTCCGCGTACGACGACGTACCGGCCAGGTTACGAGGTGGCGGCTGAGCAAGTGCTGGCCTTGATCACGCAGATGGGCCTGCGGCCCGGTGACCGAATGCCCACGGAACAGGAACTGGCCCAGCAGCTGGGCACGAGCAGAACCGTAGTGCGCGAAGCGGTCAAGATACTCTCCGCGCTCGGCCGCGTACGCGCCCACAAGGGTCGCGGTCTCTTCGTGGCCGACGACGAGGGGATGCTCGGAGCCGGACGCTGGGCGCCGTTCTTTCTCCCCACGGACCTGGACCATGTCTACATGCTCTTCGAGTTTCGCCGGACTCAGGAGATGGAGACCAGCCGCCTGGCCGCGCGCCGGGCCACACCCGCGGAACTGGGCGAGATCGAGAAAGCCGCCGGCGTCTGCCGATACGGGTTCGACAACGGACGCGAGGATCTGTTCAACGAGGGCGACGACGCCTTCCACACCGCCATCGCCACCGCCTCGCACAATATGTTTCTCCAGGCCGCGGTAAGGGAGGCCCGCCGGCTTCAGGCCCAGTCCAACCTCATCGGGCTGTGCGGCTCGATAGGCGGGCACGCGGCCAAGGCGGTCGACGAGCACGACGCCATCTACCAGGCGATACGAATCGGCGACGCCGAGGCCGCGGCCCAGGCCGCGGCGCTGCACATCGACAACACTCTGGACGACTACCGCAGAGAGATCCAGCAGCGCATCTTCTCACCGGCCGACTGATTCTCTGCGGCGCAAGACCGAACCAGTTCCTCAGGACGTTTGCCCCGATTCTGCGGAAGCGGTGGGTTCACCCAACACCTGACTACTCAATGCAGTCCATGTAGCACATTTCGTGAGCACATCGCCACCGCCGTCCGATCTCCCTCAGCGGAACCGCCGCGCGCCACGTTTCGTCGTAAGAATGTGTCTGACATATTGACGTAACACGTCATACGAATTACGTTCCTTTCCAATACGGACGGCCGGGCCAGCCGGTCGCCACCTGGAGAGTGAATAGCAATGAAGCAGCGAACCCTGTGGTCGGTCGTCATGGTCCTGGGGCTGGGCCTGGCGGGCTGCGGCAGCGCCACGCGACCAGCATCCTCACCAGCGGAGCCCGTCAAGGCCACCAAGCTCGTGGTGTGGGACTGGAAGTCCGGTGACGCCTCCGCCGCCTCCTACATCCAGAAGGCGAAGGCCGACTTCGCCAAGAAGCATCCGGACGTCACGGTCGAATTCGTGGCCCAGCCCTTCGAGCAGTACTACACGCTGTTAGGCGCGGCCATCCAGTCCAGCACCGGACCCGATGTCATGCTCTTCAACGGAGGCGGCCAGATCCGCGACCGCGTCGACTCCCTCCTCCCCCTCGACCAGTACGTGACCGAAGACAAACAGCGGCTGGCCGGCTGGGAGGCCTTCAGCAAGGACGGCAAAATCTACGCCGCGCCGGTCACGCTGCAGGGCCACCCGATCTACTACAACAAGACGCTGTACGAGAAGGCGGGACTGGACCCCGCCAACCCCGCCAAGACGTGGGACGAGTTCGTCGGCAACTGCGCCACCATCAAGAAGGCGACCGGCGCCACGTGTTTCGCCCTCGGCAACAAGGAGGGCATCGGCATCCAATTCTTCCTGTCGGGTCTCGGCTCGGGCATCTTGACGCCCAGCGAGTACGACGACTGGATCGCCGGCAAACGCGACTGGACCTCTCCCGGGGTGAAGAAGGTCTTCGAGTTGTGGAAGGAGAGCAACGACTCCGGCCTGAACAACGAAGGGGCCAACTCGACCGCCATGTTCAACGACTCCTTCTCGGTCTTCGACGCCGGTAAGGCGGCCCACATCATCGGGCTGATGTCCGACATCGGGCACTGGAAGGACTTCAGCGAGTTCCTGGGGGCGGACAAGGTCGGCGTCATGGCCGCCCCGGTGGCCACCACCGGCACCACCCCGAGCCTGCCCTACGACGGCGGTATCGGTTACGCGGTGGCCAAGTGGACCAAGGACCCGAAGCTCGCCTCCGATCTGGTGCGGTCCCTGACGGCGACCGACCCCCTCGCATCCTTCTACGCCGATGCCGGCGCGATCGCCTCCGACACCACGATCGACGTGTCGCAGGGGCCCGTGGCCGTCGGCACGATCGTGTCGCAGCTCAAGTCGGGCAAGCCGGCGCTGCATGTGGCGTTGTCCTCGAAGACCATAGACCTCATGGGACGGCTGTCCCAGAAGCTCCTGAGCGGGTCGGCGAGCGTCGACGAGGTGGTGGAGCAGCTGGCTGCCTCGGACCGGGCGAGCTGATCCCGTGCCGCTCAGAAGCTCTGCTCCGTTGGTTCGCTCGGCTGACTCCGGGCAGACCAACGGAGCAGGAACAAGCCGGGCCCACCGTAAAGCCGACTCCCGGCCGCGCTCCCGCACGGTACGCGCCGAACGTCTCGCTCCCTACATTCTGCTGGCGCCTTCCGTCCTGATCATCGTCGCATTGCGACTGTGGCCGCTTCTGCTGGGCGTCAACTTCTCCTTCACCGGCGACGGGAAGGACAACGGGACGGCGGTCGGCTGGGCCAACTACCTGGAACTGTTCGAGGATCCGTTGTTCCGCGGCGCGCTGGGCAACGTCGGATTGCTGGTACTTCTCCTGCCCGTGGCGGTCGCCGTCCCTGGGCTACTCGCGACGTTCATCTATCTGCGCGTACCCGGGCACCGTGTCTATCGCAGTGTCTACTTCTTCCCCGCGGTGCTCTCCCCCGTCATCGTCGGAGCGATCTTCAACCTGATGCTCGCCTTCGACGGCCCCCTGAACGCAGTCCTCGCGGCGATCGGCCTCGGCCCCGTGGACTGGCTGGGCGATCCGGGCGTGGCCAAGTTCACCGTGGTCGGCGTGCATATCTGGGCCACCTTCGGGATGGCGCTGGTGGTGTTCCTCGCCGGGTTCGCCAGCCTGAACCCCTCGCTCCTGGACGCTGCCAGGGTCGACGGCGCCTCGCTGCGGCAGAGCATCTGGCATGTGATCATCCCGAGCCTGACCCGGACGATTCAGTTCGTCTTCGTGACAACGATGATCGGGATGCTGACGTCGATGTTCGGCTTGCTGTACGTGATGACCAGCGGCGGCCCGGAGGGCTCCACGTACCTGCCGGAGTACTACATCTGGATCCAGCAGGGTCAGATGAACCGCCCCGCACTCGCCTCGGCGGCCTCGACAGTCCTGTTTCTCATCATGCTCGTGGTGGGGCTGCTGCAGATCAGCGTGCTCCGTCGCGCCGGAAGGGAAGACTGATGTCCGGCAGGCGCCTGAGCAGATGGGTGGCCGCGGTCCCGATGGCCGTCCTCGCGCTGGCCACGATCTATCCCCTCGTGTTCACGGCCAATGTCGCCATGAAGACCCGGCGTGAATACATCCTCGACCGCTTCTCACTGACGAGCTCGCTTCATTGGGACAACCTCGCCACAGCGTGGAACAGCGTCGGCATGGCCCGGTACTTCGTCAACTCGCTCTTCGTGGTGACGGTCTCGGTGATCGCTCTGCTGCTCCTCGGATCGATGGCGGGCTTCGCGTTGAGCCAGTTGCGCTTCCGCGGCTCCAAGGCGCTCTTCCTGGGTTGCCTCGCGGCGCTGTTCATCCCCTTCCAGGTGATCATGGTGCCGCTCGCGCGCGTCATGGCCGACAGCGGCCTCATCGACACCTATCCCGGCCTGATCCTCGCCTATGTCGCCCAGTTCCTGCCGTTCACCATCTTCCTGATGACCAGCTACTACAAGACCATTCCGGCGGAGATCGTCGATGCGGCCAGGATTGACGGAAACACGATCTACGGCGTCTACCGGCGGGTCATGCTGCCGATGGGCACTCCCGCACTGTTGTCGGTCGGCATCCTCAACGCCTTGTTCTGCTGGAACGACGTGCTCATCTCTCTGCTGATGATGCCGTCGGCCGACCACCGCACCCTCATGGTCGGCGTCACCTCGCTGCGCGGCCAGTACTCCGACGACATCCCCACCTTCGCCTCGGGCGTCCTGATCGCCGCCGTACCCGTTCTGCTGACCTATCTCTTCCTCCAGCGCCAGATCGCCGACGGTGTCACCGCCGGTTCCACGAAAGGCTGACATGCGGATCTCGGGGTATCGCACGTTGACGACGATCCAGGAATGGGGCCGCCCTATCGGCGATGCCAACGGCCTCTATTCCGACGGCGTCGTTTCGGTGCCGCTCGTCATAGTGGAGACCGACGAGGGGATCAGCGGGGTCGGCATCGGGCCGCACGTGGAAATCGACGCCATCTTCACCGCACTGGAGGGTGAAGATCCGCGCGGTGTGACAGCACTGTACGACCGGATGCTCCGGCAGACATTCAAGGCAGGTCACGCCGGGGTCGTGTTCGGAACCATCGGAGCGCTCGACACCGCCCTGTGGGACATCAAGGCCAAAGCGGCCGGCGAACCGCTGTGGCGTCTTCTGGGCGGTCGTGACAAGCGCGTACCCGCCTACGCATCGGGCCTGGACATCGGCCTGAGCGACGACGAGCTGGTGTCGCTGTACGAGGTCTACGCTCAGCACGGTCTGCGCGCGGCGAAGCTCAAGGGCGGACTGGACATCGAACGGGATCGGCGCCGTCTCACGCTGGTCAAGGAGGTGCTGACCCGAGCTGGACAGGGGGCACGGCCGAGCCTGATGCTCGATGTCAACGAGGCATGGTCGCGCAAGCAAGCGGTTCGGCACATCTGCGAACTTGAGCGCACCCTGGATCTGACCTGGATCGAAGAGCCCGTGCGGCGGTGGGACGCCGAGGGCTTGGCCTCGGTCGGCAGCGGGATCCGCGCGGCGGTGGCAACCGGAGAGAACCTCACCGGGCTCGAGCAGTACCGTCCGCTGCTGGCCGCAGGCTCTGTCGACATCGTTCAGACGGCCGCGGTCTGGGGAGTCTCCCATTTTCTGCGCGTGTCAGCCCTGGCCCACGCCCATGACCTGCCGGTCAGCCCCATCGGCACCACCCCGGTCGCCTTGCTGCACGCGGCGACGTCGGTGCCTAACCACATCGCCAGCGAGTTGCAGGATTTGCAGCCGCCGACCGGACTCTCGGTCGATCTGCGCATCGAAGACGGCGCCTTCATCCTTGGCGACACGCCTGGCATAGGCCTCACGGTCGACGAAGACACGATCAAGGAATCCACCCGCCGACCGGGCACCCTCACGGCCGACAGTCCCGCCGTCAGGCCCGACCAGGCCGGCCGCCGTCTGCTGGCGTCAGCGGACCATGGTCATGCCGCGCACCAGCACCAGCTCACCTCCCTCGGCCATGGACCTGCGCAGCCGAACAACCAGGGCAATCCCACTGTTCGACGCTGACCATCCAATACGCGTCCTGTGCCGGACGAAAGGAAATCAACGTGCGTCTGTCAGTCATGCCGCGAAGACGCCGATCGGCTGCGGCTCCCACCTTCCTAATGATCACCCTCGGACTCCTCGCCGGAGCGTTCATCGTGCCAGCCCACGCCGCACCGACCACCCAAACGATCGTGGTCGCGGCCACGGGAGCCGAGAACGCCGACGACAACAGCCGGGGCAGAAGAGACGAGCCGCTTGCGACCTTGGCGGAGGCGCGGCGACGCGTGCGCGCCGCGGTCGCCCAGGGAGACCGCGACGTGATCGTGGAACTCCTGGACGGGATTCACCGGCTCAACGCGCCGCTGCGGTTAGACGCCGCCGACTCCGGCCGCAACGGCCACACCGTGACCTGGACGGCGGCACGCGAGGCCGAACCCGTGATCAGCGGCGCCGCATCGGTCACCGGCTGGGAACTCGACGATCCCGCCACCGGCGTCTACAGGGCCCAGGTGGGCACGGGTTTCGACACCCGCCAGCTCTACGTCGACGGAAAGCCCGCGCAGCGTGCGCGGATCAGGCTGGCACGCAGTGACATCACGCTGAACGCGACCGGATTCACCATCAACAATTCGTCCCTCGCCTATCTCGCCAACCTGCCCGACCAGAAGCGCATCGAGTTCCAGGCGATGCTGTCCTTCACCAACCGGTTCGCGCCGGTGGAGCGCATCTCCGGATCCACGGTGGTGATGCAGCAGCCGGCGTGGAACAACAACACCTACGGCTATGACACCATTCAGTCGCCGTTGCGAACCCCGACGTTCTTCCTGCTCAACTCCAAGAGCTTCCTCAACGAGCCCGGCGAGTGGTACTTGGACACCACGGCAGGAGTGCTCTACTATAAGCCGCTCCCGGGCCAGGACATCACTCGGGCGCGGGTCGAAGTGCCGCGGCTGGAATCGCTGCTCCAGGTCGGAGGCACCTACGATGATCCCGCCCGCAACCTGCGGTTCGAGAACCTGACGTTCACCGGGACCACCTGGCTGCACCCCAGCTCTTCCGACGGGTACGCCAACCAGCAGACCGGGGTGTTCATCAGCGGTGTCCAGCCCCACCGGCCAGCCGACGCCTTCACCTCGTGCGCGTTCGGATGCAAGGGGTTCGAGGGCTCACGCAACGGCTGGGCCCAGGCACCCGCGGCCGTTCAGGTATCGGCGGCGGAGGACATCACCTTCGCCGGCAGCACGTTCGTCAACCTCGGTTCCATCGGCCTCGGCATCGGCAACGACGCCAACGCTCACGCCACCGGCGTGGGACTGGGCGCGCGCAAGATAACGGTCACCGGAAGCACGTTCACCGCGAATGCCGGTGGCGGGATCATGGTCGGCGGCGTACGCCCCGACGCGCACCACCCCTCCGACCCCCGGATGATCAACAGCGACATCGTGATCAGTGATAACCGCGTCTACGCGACCGCACTCGAATACCTGGATCAGGACGGGATCTTCGCCAGCTATGTCACACGGCTGGCCATCGAGCACAACTACGTCGCGGACATGCCCTATACCGGCATCGGACTCGGCTACGGCTGGGGCGCCAACGATCCCGGCGGGAGCCCCGAATACCTCAACCGCGGCCTCTACGACTTCCAGCCCGTCTATGACACACCGACGACCCTGAGCGACGTCCGCGTCGTGGGCAACCATGTCCGCAACGTCGTTCAGACGCTGTTCGACTCCAGCTGCATCTACACGCTCTCGGCCATGCCGCGCAGCGTCATCGACGAGAACTACTGCGAAAACAGCGGGCAGCTTGGCCTCTACTTCGACGAGGGCTCCCGATACGTGCGCGCGAGCCGCAACGTTTTCGTCAACACCGCAGGTCAGTGGGCGCACGCCAACAACCAGAACGGCAATCACACCGGCGACCTCACGCTGATCGACAACTACGCGACCAACTCCGCCATCACCGGCATCGTCAACGGCAGCCGCGGCAACGTCGCACGAGGGAACGTCACCATCATCGACGGCAACCTCCCCATCGAGGCCAGCCGTGTGGTCTACAACGCCGGTCCCGTCGGGGCGTACCGGACCGTCTCCGACCCCCAGCGGGTACCCATCGGCGTGTCCCTCACAGCGGATCCGCTCACCATGCGGGCCGGTGAGTCGGCTACCGTGACGGCCACGGTGGCGAACCTGAGCGATCGCCGGGCGGCAGAGTTGCAGGTCGTCGTCACTGCACCCGAAGGCTGGCAGGCCGAACGCGTCGGTAAGCCGATGAGGTACGGAATCGACTCCGGCGTATCGGCCACGGAGACATGGAAGATCACAGCTCCCGCATCGTTCTCGACCCCCGTCAGCCGCGCACCGGTGCGGGCATCGGTGCGCGTCCGGGCCGACCAGGCCGACTTCACCGTGACCAGATCGCTCACGCTGACGGCGCTCAATCCCCTGACTTCCCTGCAGGGGCACGGCTCGGTGCCCAGCCAGTTCGCCGAGGCCGGAACCCAGTACGCCATCCTGACCTCGGGGGCCGACATCTGGCAGGACGCCGGCGGGTCGTTCGACCAGTACGGCGCCATGTACCAGGACGACGCCGCCGGAACCTCGGCCATCGTCACCGCCCGCGTCACCCAGATGGACAACACCAACGCGTGGGCCAAGGCCGGCGTGGTCCTGCGCAACGATGTCACCGCTTCCGGCTCCTCGCCGGGATACGCCGTCGTCGTCGTCACACCCGGCAACGGCGTCGCCTTCCAGTGGGACTCCAACGGCAACGGATACCTCGACTCGTTCAGCGGCGTCTCAGGGGTCAGGTCGCCGGCCTGGGTTCGCCTGGTCCGCTCCGGCAACCAGATCAGCGGTTTCTACTCCACGAACGGAACCAGCTGGACCAAGATCGGCGCGACCGTGACCCTGTCCGGCGTCACCGACAGGCAGGACGCGGGGCTGATAGCCACATCCCACGCGCCCGGGGTGACCGGACAGTTCAGCTTCAGCGATTTCACCATCACCTGACGCGATCACGTGCGCGGCCCGTCCGACGGCGCGCGGGCGACGTGGTCGAGCTGGAGATCGAGGGCCTGGGCCGCCAGCTCCAGCGTGTGGGGCAGGCATGGCGGCGGGCGGGCTGCCGCAGCGGGCGCTCTACTCGGCCTCCAAGGGAGCGGTGATCGCGCTGACCCCGGGGACCGCACGACCGTGATCACGCCGGCGGCCAGGCCCCCGGCGACGGACGAGACGGCCGGCCTGGCCCGCCTGGCCGCCACAACCGGCAAGCCCGTGAGGACTCTGGCACGAGAGGCTCTTGACCCACTATGACGAACATCGACGCCCATCACCATCTCTGGGACCTGTCCAGCCGGCCTCAGCCGTGGCTCACGACTCCCGAGATGGCATCCCTTCACCGGGACTTCATCCTTTCCGACTACGCCGCGACCGCGGCGGAGGCGCAGATCGGCGGCTCCGTTCTCGTGCAGGTCCTGCCCGACGCCCAGGAGACGCGTGAGTTCCTCGCTCTGGCGGCCCGGTCGGAAACCGTCGCGGCGGTGGTGGGGTGGGCCGACCTGACCCGGCCCGACCTCCCCGACGAACTCGGCGCGCTGAGCGGCTCGCCGGGCGGTGAGTTCTTGCGCGGCATCCGCCACCTGGTGCAGGGCGAGCCGGACACCCGCTGGCTCGCCCGAGACGAGGTTCGCGCGGGGCTGCGCCAGGTGGCGGCTGCCGGACTCGTCTATGACCTGCTCGTGCTTCCTCATCAGCTGCCCGCCGCGATCGAGACGGTACGCGCCCTGCCCGAACTGAGCTTCGTCCTCGATCACCTGGCCAAACCGCCGATCGCCTCCGGCGAGTTGCAACCGTGGGCCGATCTGGTGCGGCAACTGGCCGCGGAGCCCAACGTGGCCGCCAAGCTCTCCGGCGTCAGCACCGAAGCCGGCAGAACGAACTGGGACGCGTCCGTCCTGCGGCCGTACGTGGAGGTCGCGCTCGACGCGTTCGGCCCCGAACGTCTCATGTTCGGCTCGGACTGGCCTGTCTGCCTCCTCGCCGGCTCCCTGCCCGCGTGGACCGAGACGGCAAGGACGCTGCTCGCCGACGCCGGGTTGACGCCGGCCGAGCAGGAGGCGGTCTTCGGCGGAACGGCGACACGGATCTATCACCTGACGGAGTGAAGACTGAAACCGCGGCGTGGGTTGGCCTCTGCGGCCGGCGTCAACGCCCTACCGCTGCAGGCGTACGGCTTCGCTGGGACCGCTGCGGCGGACGAGCCACGCTTCCGTGATGTGGGTGAACATCGCCTGGGCCGCACCGTCGGGGTCGCGGTCGGCGATGCGTTCGTACACGCGCCGGTGGCCGAGATTCGAGGCCACACACAGCGCTCGCTCCGTGCGGCCGGTATAGCGTGCGGTGTTGACGACTTGACTCTCCAGCGATCTCACGACCGCCCTGGCGATGCGGTTCCCGGACGCCTGCATGATCGTGTCGTGAAATGCGCGGTCGTGGTCGGCGTACGTGATGGGATCGCCCACCAGTTCGTCCATCTGGTCGACCAACGTGCGCAGCCGTTCGACGGTCTCCGTCGTGCCCAGACGTGCCGCCACGTGCGCCATGTCGGATTCCAGCAGGCGCCTGGTGACGACCAGATCGTCCAGGACCTCCATGCCGTCGTCCTGCGCGATGATCGACCCGAGGACGAGTTCATCCAGCATGTTCCACGTGGTGGGCGACGTGACGAGGGTGCCGCTGCCCTGCCGGATCTGCACCAGCCCTTTCTCTTGGAGAATCTTCACGGCTTCACGGACCACAGTCCGGCTGACCGAGAAGGTCTCGCACAGCGCGGGTTCTGGAGGCAGCGGGGTGCCTGCGGGATGGACTCCGCGGACGATGCGCTCGACCAGTTCCACGGTCAGCGCCTGGGCCAGGTTGGCGGGTCGCTTCGTCCAGGCCGGGGACGGCGTTGTGCTCACAAGCGCTTCTTGAGATGCCGTCATGTCGCCTCCAATGACCCCGGCGCGAAACGGCGTCACGGGTTGCTGCCATTTTAGACCACTACTTTGACATCAGACGTCATACGAATTATGGTTTTGCTCACAGGGTCAGAAGGGACCTTTGAGGCGGGTCGCCCACATCTGCCAGCCACGTCCCCTTCCGTGACACACCCGCGCCCGGATCGTCCGGCTGGCGATACCGCTCATTCTGATTCTCTCTTGTCACCGCCGGGCCACCGCGCATGATCGATAACATCGGCCGGTCACCCAAGGAGATCGTCAAGATCCGCGGCCGGGGTGGATTCGCGGCTGGATGACCCTAAGCCGTCCAGGTGAAAGCTTCATGACGGCACGCGCCAGGCATACGAGACTCCTGCCTGGTCAGAGGCGAGAAGGCCGGCCCATTTCCGGGAGGGAACGCCGGCGGCCAACGGGTGGTTCCTTGACAGGCTCCATCCGCATCATGTGTGCTCCCGCCGCACCACCAAGTCGCCCCGGGACGAGAAGAGCAGTCGACGCGCTCGGTTCATGTTATCGGTAACATCCTCCTCCTCGATCAGAAAGAGCTGCTTGGATGCTGGGACTCAGACCCTTATCCGCCGCGGTCGCGGCTGCTGCACTCCTCATCCTGACCACGGGTCCCGCTGCACAGAGCCACGCTCGGTACTCAACCACCGCCAAGAGCGTTCTCGCCCCGACTTCCGGATGCGGCAAGACTCCGACGTTGACGAACGGCACCAACACGATCCAGAGCAGCGGCAAGAACCGCAGCTACATCCTGAGGATCCCGAACAGCTACGACAGGAACCGCCCCTACCGTTTGATCTTCGGATTCCACTGGCTGGGCGGCACCGCCACCGACGTCGCCACCGGCCAGACCGTGCAGCGTGACGTCTGGGCCTACTACGGCCTGCTGAGGCTGGCCGCCGAGAGCACCATCTTCGTCGCGCCCCAGGGCCTCAACAACGGCTGGGCCAACAGCGGCGGCGAGGACGTGACCTTCGTCGACGACATGCTCCGGCGGATCGAGGCCGACCTGTGCGTCGAGACGACGCAGCGCTTCGCCCTGGGCTTCAGCTACGGCGCCGCGATGAGCTACTCACTGGCGTGCTCACGCGCGAACGTCTTCCGCGCGGTCGCCGTGTACGCCGGCGGGCAGCTCAGCGGATGCAGCGGCGGCACCCAGCCGATCGCCTACTTCGCGGCGCACGGCCTCCGCGACAGCGTGCTCAGCATCTCCGGCGGGCGATCGCTGCGCGACAGGTTCGTCCGGAACAACGGCTGCACCGCCCAGAACCCGCCCGAACCCAGCCAGGGCAGCCTGACGCACCGGAGCACCTCGTACTCCGGATGCGCGGCCGGCCGCCCCGTAGTCTGGGCCGCCTTCGACGAGGGGCACATCGCCGCCCCGCAGGACGGGGCCCCCGGCGACAGCGGCTCCCGCACCTGGCTGCCCGCGGAGACGTGGCAGTTCTTCACCCAGTTCCAGGCCGACCCCTCCCCCAGTCCCAGCCCGAGCCCGTCGGTCACCCCCAGCCCTTCAGCGAGCCCCAGCCCGAGCCCGTCCCCGCCTGTGACCGGCGCGTGCACGGCGACGACCCGCGTGGTCAGCTTCTGGTCCGGCGGCTTCCAGGGTGAGGTCACCGTACGCGCGGGCAACTCCGCGATCACCGGCTGGACCGTCAACTGGACCTGGCCCGGCTCCCAGAACATCACCCAGATGTGGGGAGGTATCCGCTCGGGCTCCGGCGCGAACGTGACTGTACGGCCCGAGTCGTGGAACGGCTCACTCGCAGCCAACACGAGCACGACCTTCGGCTTCCTGGCCAGCGGCACATCGGCCACACCGGCGGCCGGCTGCACGAGTCCCTGATCGCATCGGTCCCCGGTCGTCAGCGGGCGACCGGTGCCCGGGCGAGCCAGGAGATTGGAGCCGGGGCCCGGCGGCGAGGAACTTCTCGCCGCCGGGCCGACTCAATACCGCAGACGGGTGAGAATGGAGGGTTACCGGCCCCACAGCCGCCAGGTCTGGTTGAGCGGGCTGCCCTGGCCGGCGGGGTTGCAGGTCCACTGGTGGATCAGGGCGCGTGGCGCGGTGGAGATCGTGCTCACGTCGACGCACTTGCCGCTGTGGCGGGCCACGATCTGGTAGTCGTGGGAGTCGTTGCCGGCGTAGGTCACTTTACGCAGCGTGAACTGCTGGTTCAGCGATCCGCTGACACAGGTCCACTGGATGACGGCCGCGCCGTCCGCGGTGGAGACCCCGTTGACGTCCAGGCACTTGCCCGAATGCTGATTGGCGATGGTGTAGGCGCCGGCGACCCCGGCGACGGGGCGGAAGTTCCACAGTTGCTGGTCGCCGCCCTCGCAGGAGAACTGCTGCTGCTGATTGCCGTCGGCCGTGCTCATGTTGGCGTTGTCCAGGCACTGCTGGGAGTGCTGGGCGACGGCGACGGACTGGAAGCCGCCGTCGGAGGGAGGCAGCAGCGTGACGGTGAAGGTGTCGTCGGCGTTGCCGTTCGGCAGGTTGACCGTGGTGGCGTTGCCGGAGAGCGTCACCACGGAGTTCTGAATGGTGATCGGGCCCTGGACCGCGCCGCCGCCGTTGTTCGGGATGCGCTGGGCGACCACCCGCACCTGGTTGTTCTGCACGATTCCGCTGGTGGTGTCGAGACGCCGCAGGTTGACCGCGATGTTGCCGGTCGTGCGGCCGCCACCGACGAGAATCTTCGCGACCCCGCTCGCCTTGGTGGCGAAGGCGTCGTAGGACGAGCTGGGGGTGACGGAGCTGACCTGGCCGGTCTGCGATCCGTAGAATCGATAGACCCACCATTCGCCCTTGGGCAGGTACTGGCCCGCCGAATTGCGCAGCAGCAGGCCGGCCAGGTCGTTGTGCAGGTTCCCGCCGCCGGCCCAGTTGGCGCGCAGGCCGTCGGCGCCGGCCCGCTCCAGGCGCGCGATGTACCAGGAGCCGTCGCCCGCGTTCTGCTCGTTGGGGGCGGCGTACTCGTTGATCTGGTAGGGGCGCGGGTGGGGGATGCCGCGCGGGTTCAGCGTGGCGTTGGCCGCCGCCACGTTCGCCACCGGGTCGCCCGGCAGGGAGTGCCAGCTGATGATGTCGGGGACCACGTTGTTGGCGCGGATGTAGTCCAGGTACTGGTTCCACCAGGTGTGGGTGGTGGAGGGCACGCATGCGCAGCTCGGGCCCACGATCAGGTGGTTGGGAAACTCCGCCCGGACGCGCTGGTAGGTGCGCCGCCACAGCTCGAAGTACTGGGACTGGGGACGGTTCCAGAACAAGGTGATGTTGGGCTCGTTCCACAGGTCCCACTGGACCGGGGCACCCGTCGCCCGCACATCGTTGATCAGGCGGGTGAGGAAGTTGTCGTAGTCGGTCCAGTTGCCGTTGTCCCCCGGGAACCGCGAGATCGGGTAGCCGTCGGCGCCCCACAGGTCGTGGACGAGCAGGATGAACTCGGCGCCCAGTGACCGGGTGCGCAGCAACTGCGCGCGGGTGGAGTTCCACCGGCGGTCGTACTTGCCCGACACCCAGCCGCCCGGGCCGTCGAGCTGCGCGCCGCCTGCGCGCATGTACCGGAACTTCACGTCCCGGAAGAAGTGGTCGGCCGGCCCCGAGGCGTTCTCGGTCATGCCGTAGATCCAGCCGGAGGCCCGGTAGGTCGGAGTGCCGCCGCCGGCGGAGAAGTCGACGGTGATGGATTCGTCAGCGGCCCGGGCCGGGGTCGCGGTCGTGACGAGGGAGGCGAGGACGAGCGCGCCGGCGGAGAGCAGAGAGGCGAGGCGGCTGCGGCCGCTGAGCCGCCTGCTGGGCGAGGTGTCCATTGATGGCTCCTTGGACGGAGGGGTGGGGTGCCAGGACAGCCCGCAGCTGTCCCGGGTCATGCGCCGGTAGCCGGAATGAGCGAAGACATCAGTGGTCATATCGAATCGATTCGCCCGAATCGTAGAACTAGCCATTTGGACTGTCAATGACGCATGTCCTAGGCGTAAACATCATGTTTCTTGACCTCGTCAGAAACATAGAGCAACCACTCGTGAACGCGATCTCCGACGTGGGCGGCTAATCGAACCGATTCAGAATCAGCAGACTATTCTCCCCCACCATGACCGTCCGGCCGCAGACCTCCGACCAGGACGCGGACGCCGGAACCGCCCCGGCGGCCCGACACGCGATCATCAAGCCCACGGCGATCAGCGGCAGTAGCCAGGCCGGGCGCGCCGGCTCATGCCTGCCCCGCCATACGGCGCGTATGGGCGGCCGCCAGGATGAGATAGGCGCTGGCCGTCCAGGTGTAGGCGCGATCGCGGAGTCCCGCGCCGGTACGGGCGTCGAAGTTCTCCGCGAACCCCGACTTCTCGCACAGGGCGCGGAAACGCGCGCTGATCTCGTCGGCCAGGACCGTGTGGCCGGAACGGCGCAGACCGTCCTCGATCAGGACCGTCGAGGGAGCCCAGATGGGGCCGCGCCAGTAGCCGTCGTCCTGATAGTGCGGAGAGGTGGGCAACTCCGTGGCCAGGCCGTACGCCGTCAGATGGGTCTTGATCCGGGCGGCCAGCGTCGTGTGGACCGGCTGGGGCAGTTCCTCGCCCAGCACGATCGGCATGAGGTCGAGCAGGCTGGCGCTGGGCCAGGCCCCGTCCGAACGTGCGCTCCGGGCGACGAAACGGTCATCGCGCCACAGCTCGGAGAGCATCGCCTCGCGCATCCGGTCGGCCGCCTGCGACCAGCGGGCCGCGCCCTCGGGCATGGCCAGTTCGGTCGCCAGGCGGGAGAGCGCGCGCATCTGGAGTATCAGGAACGAGGCCAGGTCGGCTGTCTCGACGACGCGTTCAGGCGCGAAGGTGGTCGCGTTGTCCCATCCACTGTCGTTGCCGTGCTGGTAGTGCGGAAGCTCGCGGCCGGGGGCGCGGCGCGCGGCGAGCCAGAACGTGGTCCACCGCTCGAGCAGGCGGTAGGTCTCGGCCAGGTCGTCGAGGGGCACCGGGGGCAGATGCCGCAGGACCCAGCCGTGGATGGGCGGCTTGACGAAGTTGTACAGGATCTCGGAGTGGGTGATGGAGTCGGGCAGCGCGCCGGCGGCGTCTTGATGGTCGAAGGGCAGCCGGAACTGATCCCAGGCCAGCGCGGGCAGGCCGTCGGCGAGGGCGATCGCGTTGAAGCAGTGATCCCAGCTCCACACCTTGTCCATCCAGTGCTTGGACATCAGCACCGCCGGACGGGAGACGAAGCCCGCGGCGCGTACCGTGGCCGACCACAGGACGTAGACGGCCAGCTCCGCGGCGGGCGCCCGCTCGTCCCGCCAGGGCGCCACCGCGTCGCGGAACTCGTCGAAGTCGCGCCGCGCCGCCATGACCACTTCATCGAACGCGTGCTCGCTCGCGTAGGGGGCGCGGGCGGTCTCGTACTCTTCGACGGCGATCTCCCACTCCTGGCCGTCGCCGGTCACCACGACCCCCCGCTCGGTGGCGCCCAGCGCCTGCGCGCCCAAGTGTTCGGCGATCCGCCCGTGCAGGAGGGTGATGCGGTAGCGGCGCCCGGTCTGGTAGAGGGTGAAGACCGAGGACCCGTCACGGGGATCCTGGAAGAAGTAGGGGCCGCTGAACGGGGTCAGAACCGGGTCGGCGGCCAGCAGGCGCAGGCCGAGCCCGCGGCCCCGCACCCGTACGGTGTCCATGCTTTCATAGGCGAGATCGATCCGACCGGAGCCGCAGCTCCAGGTGAGCCGATGGGGCGTGGCGGTGATGAGGGTCTCGGCGCGGGCGGTCCCGGCGACGGGGATCAGCCGCAGGATCGGGTGCATCCCGGTCTGATGGGAGACCAGGTGCACATCCTGGGCGTAGGTGTTCTCCCCGACGACCGGGGAGAAGCCGAACCAGGACCCGCGGAAACTGAACGGGATTTCCTGCAGGGAGAACACCGGGCCTGTGGCGGCGACGGTCATGAAGGGATGGTCCTTTCCATGGAAGGAGAGCCCGGTCAGTCCTTGACGGCACCCGCGGTGACGCCCGCGGTGACGTAGCGCTGCGCGATGACGAGCAGAACGGTGGCCGGGATCGAGGCGACCACCGCGGTGGCCATGATCGCGTTCCACTGCTGGTTGTTGTTGCCGATGTAGTGGTAGATGCCGAGGGTGATCGGCTGGTGGTCTCCTCCGCTGTCCAGCGTGCTGGCGAAGATGAAGTCCGACCACGCCCAGAGGAACGCGAACAGCGACACGGTGATGATCGCGTTACGGCTGACCGGCACGATGACCGACCAGAAGATCCGCACGGCTCCGGCTCCGTCCACCCTGGCGGCGTGCAGGAGCTCCTGCGGAATGCCGGACATGAACGTGGTGAGGATGAGCACCGCGAAAGGAACGGCGAGGGTGGAGTCGGCCACGATCAGCCCGGTGAGGGTGTTGAGCACGCCGAGGTTGAGGTACATGGCGTAGAAGCCCATCGCCATGATGATCCCGGGGATCATCTGCGCGATCAGCAGCACGAAGCTCAACGCTCCGCCGCCACGCGGGCGCAGCCTGGCCAGCGAGTACGCGGCCGGCGTCGCGACCGCCAGGGTCAGGGCCACGGTTCCCAGCCCGCC
Source organism: Acrocarpospora sp. B8E8 (assembly GCF_039871605.1). NCBI lineage: Bacteria > Bacillati > Actinomycetota > Actinomycetes > Streptosporangiales > Streptosporangiaceae > Acrocarpospora > Acrocarpospora sp. B8E8. Next base: position 26,039 of record NZ_JBDPLV010000039.1, read on the forward strand.
GACCAGGCTGGCTCCCAGATAGGGAAGCTGCTGGTCGAGGACCGCGCGGTAACCCTCCAGGGTGGCGTCCGAGGGGAACCAGGACGGCGGGCTCCTGCGCATGTCCCGGTCACGGGTGAACGACACGTTGATCATCCAGTAGACCGGGAACAGCATCATTCCGGTCAGCGCGACCCCGATCAGGGTCTTCCACCAGCGGCGCGGACCTCTCATGCGAGGTCCTGCCTTCGCTGGACGCGGATGTAGAGCAGCCCGAAGATCAGCGCCATCACAATCAGCAGGTTGCCGACCGCGGCGCCCGGGCCGAAGGACGGCACCAGGTTGCCGAACCCCAGCCGGTAGGACCAGGTGGCGAACGTGGTGGAGGAGCCGCTCGGCCCGCCCTTGGTCATGATCCAGATGATGTCGAACACTTTCAGCGTGTAGACCAGCCCGAGCAGCAGCGTGATCGCCGAGACGGGACGGAGCAGGGGGAGGGTGACGTGCCAGAACCGCTGCCGGCCTGTCGCCCCGTCCAGCGCGGCGGCTTCGTAGACGTCCGGGTTGATCGCCTGGAGGCCGGAGTAGAGGACCACCAGGTTGAACGGGACACCGATCCAGATGTTGGCGGCGATCACCGACCACAGCGACCAGTCCGGCGAGGTCAGCCAGTTGACCGGGCCGAGCCCGAAGGCGCCGAGCACCGCGTTGACCACGCCGGAGTCGCTGTTGAGCATCCACGCCCAGGTCGAGGACGACACGATGAGCGGCAGCAGCCACGGCACCAGGAACAGCGCGCGCAACGTCGCCGACAGCCGGAAGTTCTTGACGAAGAACAGGGCCAGGGCGAGCCCGATGGTGAACTGGAAGAGCAGCGACACCAGCGTGAACACCACCGTGTGCCACAACGCGGGCCCGAAGGTGGCGTCGCCGAGGATCTTGACGTAGTTGGCGAACCCGGTGAAGGGCGCGTCGCCCTGGACGAACGAGCGGACGGTGTAGTCGCGCAGGCTCAACTCGACGTTGCGGTACAGCGGGTAGGCGTAGAACACCGCCAGGTAGACGATGATCGGTACCAGAAAGCCCCATGCCACCCACTGCTCGGACCGTGGCCGCGCCTGTTTCCGATGGCCCCGTACGGTCGGCACGGGGCCATCGGTGGCGGGGACCGGGCGCTGGTCGGGCGCCTGGGCGATTCGACTCATGCCCCGGCCGCCTACTGGATCGCGCTCGCCGCCGCGGTCTGCGCGTCGGTCATCGCCTGTTGCGGGCTCTTCGCCTCGCTCAGCGCCGCCTGCACCGCGCCCCACATCGGCTCGGAGATCTTCGGATACTTGGTGCCGAGGTCGTCGCTGGTACGGCCCTTGGCCGCGTTGACCGCCGCCACCCACACCTCCAGCTCGGCGTTCTCGGTGACCTGACGGGCCTGCACCGCCTCGGTCGGCGCGATGTACGACAGCGTCGTGACCGTGGCGAGGGAGTTGTCGGTGCTGGTCAGGCAGGTGACCAGCTGCTGGGAGGTGGCGTAGCGGGCGGTGTCCTTCTGCACGGGGACGCTGACGAACTCGCCGCCGGTGGGCGCCGGTGCGGTTCCGCCGCTCTTGCCGGGGATCGGGATGATTCCGTACTCGAAGCCGGTCTGCTTGGCATTGGCCAGCTGCCAGGTGCCGTTCTCGGCGAAGGCGTAGTCGCCGCCGGCGAACTCCTGCCAGCTGGTGGTCTGGGTGTTGTTGATGACTGAGTTGGGCGCGTACCCCTTCTTCAGCCAGTCGCTCCACAGCGCCACCGCTGACACGCCCTCCGGCGAGTCGAGCTTGGTGAGCCGCGCGCCCGACCCCCAGAACCAGGGCAGGAACTGGAAGCTGCCCTCCTCGGTGCCGATGGCGGAGAACGTGATGCCCTTCTTGCCCGCCGCCTTGACCCTCTCCAGGGCGGCGGTCAGCGAAGCCCAGTCGGTGATCGAGGCGATCTCCACCCCGGCCTTGTCGAGCACCGCCTTGTTGTAGTAGAGCGCCAGGGTGTTGGCGCCGATCGGGACGCCGTAGGTATCGCTCCCGCTCTGCCCGGCCGCGAGCAGGTTCGGCGAGATCGCCGAGATGTCGAGCTTGTTCTCAGCGGTCGTGGTCAGCACTCCGGCCTCGGCGAGCGTCGAGATCACCGGGTTGTCCACGACGATCACATCCGGCGCATTGCCCTGTTGCGCGGCCAGCAGGGCTTTGTTGGTCAGGTCGCTGGTGTCGTAGCCCGTACGCTCGATCGTCACGCCGGCCTGGGTGCCACAGGTGTCCAGCAGCTTCACCCAGGCGGAACTGTCGTCGTACTGCGGATAGGGGTCCCAGATGGTGTAGGTACCGCCTCCCGCCGACTGGCTGGAGGCGGCGGCGCCCTGCCCGGCTGGGGCGCTCGAACACCCGACCAGGCAGCCCGCGGCCAAGACGGCCATGCCCGTGCCGAGCGTGCGCCGGCTCCATCTTGGTGATCTCGCTGCTGTCACGGATCCGGCCGTCCTTCCGGGGTCAGGTGAGTTGGGTATCGGTGAGCTCGTCGTTCGCACGGTTCCGGCCTCCAGCGACCGGCGTTACACGCCTGTATCCGCTCGATGTCGAATCGATTCCGCGAATCGGTTCGACCGAAGATATGTCGACGCCTCATCCACGTCAATGGGCCTCTGGAGGTTCTTCCTGGCACTGTCGGTGTTCGGGCGACGCGAGCGCCAGGTCAGCCGGGCCCTCCACCATGAACCGATTCGACCTACTATGAGGAAGCGTCGTAGCTAGCCAGCTGAGGAGTGCCGTTGAACATCGGGGAGATCGCCAAGCGGTCGGGTGTCTCGCGCAGCACGGTGTCATACGCGTTGAGCGGCAAGCGACCCGTGTCGAAGGAAACCCAGCGGCGGATCCAGGCGGTCATCGACGAGCTCGGCTACCGTCCCAACGCCGCGGCCCGGGCCTTGAAGGAGGGCAGGACCCGCACGATCGGCCTGGTCATCCCCCCGGCCAGTCAGCGCCTCACCGACGTGCAGTTGGGTTTCGTGGCCAGCGTCGTGGACGCGGCCGCCCGCGCCGACCTCGACGTGCTGCTCTCACCCTCCGGCGGAGAGCACGACCGCTCCTTCGAGCGCGTCGTCACCGGTAGCCGCGTGGACGGAGTCATCCTCATGGAGATCCGGCTGGAGGACGACCGGGTCACCCGCCTGCGGCAGACCGGGCTGCCGTTCGTCGGCATCGGCCACACCAGCCGACCCGAGGAGATGACCTGGGTGGACATCGACTACGAGACGCTGATCTCCCGGTGCGTGCACCATCTGGCCGACCTGGGCCATCGTCACATCGCCCTGGTCAACCGCTCGGCCGAGCTCGTCGCCGCCGGGTACGGCCCGAGCCACCGGGCGCAGCGCGGCTTCTCCCGCGCCATCGCCGAACGCGGCCTGGAGGGCGTGCAGGTCTGCTGCGCCGACGACGCCCAGGCGGGAACGTCCTGCGCCGAGCGGCTTCTGGCCACCCACCCCGAGCTGACCGCCATCGCCACCCTCAACGAGGCCGCCATGCCCGGGTTCTACCGCGCGCTGGCCCACGCGCGCCTCACGGTGCCCGGCGATTTCTCCCTCACCGGAGTCGCCGCCCGGCGCTGGGCGGAGAACCTGCATCCGCCGCTCACCGCCGCCGACATCCTGGCCGACGAGCTGGGCGCGCACGCCGTCGAACTGCTCATCCAGCGCATCGCCGATCCCGAGGTCCCCCATCGCCAGCTGCTCGTCGCGCCTCCGATCTCGCTGCGCGAGACGACCGGGCCGGCGCGGCCCCGCAGCCGCCACGCCTGAGATGCGAGCACAGCGCGGAGCGGGCGCGGCTCCTCAGCCGCAGGGACCGCGGCATGCGCGTCCTCGGGGGCGCGTTCGAGTTCCCCGAAGTTGAGGTACGCCTGCGCCGCGGGCATATGCCGCGGCACATAGAGATCAACTCGTGAAAGGGCCCGCTGATCGATAAGGTGCGGCGGATGATCGAGTTTGGTCGGCTTCGTTCTGTACGGCTGGCGCTCGCCGTCGTTCTTCTGCTGGGCGGCCTGGCCGCGAGCGGACCTCCGGAGTTCGAGATGGTGAGCTGCGCTTTCGTGGGCTCCTCGATGTCATGCGGAGACCCCGAGTTCGAGGCCCGGCTGAAGGCCCAGATGCTCACGCCCGACCAAGCTCGTGCCTTCGGATTATGACGTCGATCATTCTGATTCGTCTAGCGATTCGCCGAGCATGTAGCGATATGAGCAGATATGCGGCCAGACAGAGACGCCGTGGCTGGCCGGGCCTGCTAGTCGCGTCGCAGCGATGGGGCGTAATCACCGTGACACTCGCGGCGGAATCTCGTTGACACCGTCATCGGCAGCGGACGGCCCTCGTAGGCGATCGATCAATTCGCCGAGCGCCAGCAGTCCCTCAGCGGTGAAGGGGCAGCGCCCGTCCGCCGCGACCACGAACGGATCGGCCCCGGCCACATCCGTCCACGCGGCCGGCAGCGAGAACAGGCCGCCGTCCTCCTCGCGGCAGTAGACCCGGTCCTCACCCCAGTTACGGCGATGGACGACGAACTCAAAGTCGCGCCCGGACAGCGGATGGAACGGGTGGGTCACCCGGACCCGTCGGTACCGATCGTCGCCATCGGGTGTAGTTGACGGCGTACTCCAACTGCTACGCCGAGCGCTGGGTCGGCACGGTACGCCAGCCACCTCGACCGCGACATCGGCCGAAACCCCAGCGCCGTGGTCATCAGCGGCACCGAACTCCAGCTCTTCTACTACGACGTCACCGGCGGGAACCTCCGCCACGCCTGGCACGACACTGCCGGCTGGCACTTCGAAACCCTCGAAGGCGACCCCGGATCCGTCAGCCACCTCGACCGCGACATCGGCTGACCAGACTCAGCCGTCCGCACGCAGGGACCGGCTCAGCGGCCGGGCGGAGCTCCAATGCGCCGCCTAAGCCGCCGATGCCGGTCCCGACCGCTCAACAACGGTTCACGGCGAGCACGGTCCGCGCAACGGGCGCAGAGCCATAGCCGGACCAAGCTGATGGCCAGCACCGGCCGTCTGGCCCCTGGGGAGAAGGCTAGCCTGTGCCGCGTGAACCGCCCCGCCTTCAACAGAGAGAGGTGATACCCGCCGAGATTCTCATCCTTCGCCATCAGGTCACCGTGCTGCAACGGCAGGGAAAGACGCCGCGGCTGTCCTGGGCCGATCGAGCCCTGCTGTCCGGGCTGACCCGGCTGCTGCCCACCGCCCATCGCCGCCGCCTGCGCCTGATCGTTTCTCCCCGGACGGTGCTGCGCTGGCACGCGCAGCTGGCCGAATACATTGATCATTACAACGGCCACCGGCCGCCGCGTGAGACGAGGGCGTCCGCCCAAGTCCTACGAGGGATTCCGGGTGGACGCCCACAACATCGCGTGCGCCTCCTCCTTGAGAGAGACCGTCGTGCTTTGTGGTGCGGCGGAGCCGCCCGGCTCACGTTGTGAGCTCACGCGATGACTCGGGTCGGCGCGCCGAGTTCGCGCAGCGCTGCGACTTGCGTCCGCCGCCTGACCACCTCGGCCTTCTTGCGCCGGCGGGCCGTACGCTGGTCGGCGCTGAGGCCAGCCAGGAACGGGTTCCCTCGTCGTGGAGAACGGCGAAGCCGCCATGACAGGCGCCTCCGCCGTCCTCCGCGCCGACCCCAAGGTCCGCCGCATCTACCTCGGTTTATGAGCGCCTCGGTTCATGGGCGGGTGGTGTAGATCTCGGTGTTGGGGCCGCCGTCAGGGCCGATGCCGCCACCGGCGATGAGCAGCTCTCCGGAGGCCAACGGGATCATGGCGGCGCCCGGATGGGCCAGGGCGAGCGGCGCGTCGAGGGCGAACGTCCCCGTGGCGGGGTCGTAGATCTCGGTGGGCAGCGGGCCGCCGCCCGCCACCATGACCCGCCCGTCGGACATGGCCACGGCCTGGGCGCTGTTCCTGGCCAGGCGCATGTTCCCGGTGGGCGTCCACCTCCCTGTGGCCGGGTCGAACAGGAGCGCCTCGGTGAGCGGCGTGCCGGAGGCGTCCGTGCCGCCCACGATGAGCACCTTGCCGTCGTTCAGCAGGACCAGCGTCGCGCCGGCGCGGCCCGACGGCAGGTCGCCCACGCGTGACCAGGTCCCGGAGGCGGGGTCGTACAGCTCCGTGACGGGCAGCCAGGTGTCGCAGCAGGCGAAGCCGCCGACAACCATCGCGCGGCCGTCGCGGAGCACGACGCCGGCCGCGCCTTCCCGGCGGGCCTGCAGGCTGCCGGTCGGCGTCCATTGGCCGGTGGCGGGGTCGTACAGCTCGGCCGAGTTCAGGAACCGGTTGCCGTCGGGCAGGCCGTGCGCGCCGGTGGCGATCAGGGCGCGGCCGTCGTGGAGCGCGAGCAGCACGCCGTTCCTGCGCGAGGTGGCCACGCTGCCGGTGGTCGTCCACTGACCGGTTGCCGGGTCGTACACCTCGGCGGAGTCGTAGTCGAACGTGGCGTGCTCGTTGGTCCCGGCGGCGATCAGCACCTTCCCGCCGCCTATTACCACCGGGTGCCGGAAGCCGTCACGCGGCTGACTCACAACGCCGGTCGCCGTCCACCGCCGGGTCGCCGGGTCGTACAGCTCGGCGGTGGCGGTGAGGTGGCCCGGGCTGTCCGAGCCGCTGACCACGAGCACGCGGCCGTCCGGAAGCACGGTCATTGCCGGGTTTCCATGCCCCGACAGCATGGCCGGCCCGGCGATCCACCGCGCCGTGGCGGGCACCACGGCCGCGTTTACCAGCTTGGCGATCTTATTCTGGCCGTCCCTGTTGGGGTGGAAGCAGTCGTCGCCGTTGCGCGGGAACAGCAGGAGGTTCAGCCGCCTGGTGGCCTTGGCCTGGATGTAGGTGTGGCTGAAGGTGGGATCGGCGTCTCCGCAGAACGGCCTGGGGCCCTCGTATCCGGCGAACGCCGCGCCGACGCCGTCGACCAGCTTCACGGTGGCGTCCTGCGCGGTTCCCGTGTAGTCGGCGACTGCGCCCTTGATCGCGTTGTTGAGCGCGTTCACGGTGTCGGTCATGATCTGATGGCAGGGCGGTCGGCCCAACCAGGTCTGGTCACACCGCAGGGGCAGCGCAGTGTAGATCACCGATTTGGCGTTGAACGGATTGTAGTAGGTAGTCACCGCGATCGTGCGGTGCGGATGGCCCTTACCGAGTTGGTCGAGCGCGGTGTGGATGTTGCGGCGCAGGATGGTGCTGGTCCCGTCGCGCAGCCGGGCGAACGTCGGATACGCCCGCGGCGCGAACGCCGCCAGATAGACCTGCCAGAAGGCGAACTGGTAGTCGTCGGCGCCGACGGTGAGCGTCACCAGGGTGGGGTCCTCGCCGAGGAAGTCGTTCGCTTTCGAGACCTGCGTGGCGAGCAGCACGTCCGAGGTGTCGCCGGAGCACGCGTACTTTCTGTAGTGAGCGGCGTCCAGGCCGAGGTCGGCCTTCACCACGTCTGGATAGGCGCCGTCGGCGGACCGACGGCAGGTGTCCTGGCGTGAGGTGTTCAGGCCGTGGCCGGAGGCGACGGAGTCCCCGAGCGCGGCGTATTTCACGAAGGTCGCCGCCGCTGGAGCCGGCGCGGAAGGCGATAGCGCCGCCGCCCCCGTCAACAGGATCGCGGCGATCGATCGGCGAATCATGGAATCCCCCTTCAATCTGTGGTGGACACCAGATTGATGAATTGCGGGGGCACGGTCCTGTTGTCTTTGAAGAGTCCCCTCTGGGGAGGTCATACGTTCTGAGCGAAGCCCGCCTATTCCCACAAGACCCCTTCAGAGCGGTCATTTCGGCAATTGAGCCCGGCTGCCGGGAGTGGAACGCTGAAGGCATCTCGCGTGGGGGTGAGTGTGACTGTCGAGGCAGACGGGCTCATTCGGGTGGAACCCGTGCGCGTGGCGATGTCGCGCATGGCCGCCGGACTGCGCGGGTCGGTCGCGGTGATGGCCGTGCTCGCCGCCGCAATCGGCGCGCCGGCGCTGGCGTCGCCGCGCTGGGTCGTGCCCGTCCTCGCCGTCATCTGCGGCTGGACCGCGCTGTATGTATGGCTGTGCTGGACGCGATATCTGCGCGCCTGGATGATCGCCGTAGACGTGGCGATCGCGTGCGCCGTCAGTCTTTCGATCGGCGAATTGGTGCCGCCCGCCGTGGTGAACCATGGTTATTGGGTGGCGGGATTCGCGAGCATCGTAGTCATTTGCGCGCAATTGATGGGGAGGCCTTTCCTTTCCATTCCGGCCGGATTCCTGGTCGCGGCCAGCCTGACGACGGGTGCGCGCCTGGCGGGTAGTCCCAGCCTGATCTCGGGTCTCGTCATCGCCGTACAGGCCTGCGCTGCCGCGGCCACCATGGTGGTCGCGACGCGCACCGGGCGCGCGGCGGCGGACGCGTTCACGCGGCTGCAGGAGGAGGACCGCAGGCGCGACATCGGGTCGGCCGCGCGCGCTGACATGCGCGCGCAGCTCAGGCTGGTGCACAACGGCCCGCTGACGACGCTGATGATGGCGCTGCACGCGCCGTCGGCGCACCCCAGCCCCGTGCTGCGCCGCCACGCCGCGTCGGATCTGCGCGAGCTGTTCGCGCTCGCCGCCGACCTGAGCGAGGCTCAGGAGCGGCTGGTACGCCTCGATAGGCGCCTGGAGGAAGCCATTTCCTGGCACCGGCCCGAGCTCGCCGTGTCCGCCGACTTGCCGCCGATCGAGGTGCCGGCCACGGTCGCGGAGGCGTTCGCCCAGGCCGTGAAGGAGGCGCTGACCAACGTGACCCGGCACACCACGGCCGGACGCGCCCGCCTCGACCTCGGCGAGCGCGACGGGCGGGTCCACGTCGGCGTCTTCGACCAGGGGCCGGGCTTCGACACGCGAGCCGGCGGGTTCGGAGTCCGAGAAGTGATCATCGGCACCATGATCGCGGCCGGAGGTGTCGCCACCGTCCAATCGACGCCGGGTGAGGGGACGACGGTCCGCCTGGAGTGGCGCCGTGAACCGTGACGTGCCCGCCAGACGCCCGGTCTCGGCCGTCGAGACCCGCTACGACGACGGCGCGCTGCATGCCGCCGTCCTGGTAATGGCCGTGTGGCACCTGTTCCCCATCCTGCCCGACGGGGTGCTCCGCTGGCGGTTCGACCGGTTTCCCACCCCGTACAGCGCGGCCGTGTGGGTGGGCTACGCCGTGCTCGGCGTGGTCGCCGCGACGGTCACGCTGCGCGGGGGCGGGCGCGGCCCGGCGCTTCCGCTGATCGTCGTGCCGCTGCTGCTGGCCGGCAGCGCCCTGGTGGCGCTCACCACCGCGGGCCCGATCCCGTCCAGATCCTTCTTCGACGCGGGGAACTGGCCGTTCAACGTGCTCGGCTGGTTCGCGCTCGTCGCGCTCTGGCGGCAGCCGCTCGCTGCGCTGCTCGGCTTCTTCCTGGCCAACGGGGCGCTCGGCCTGGTCCTGCTGATCGCGCTCGGCGGCGCCGATCAGCTCGGCCTCGCCTGGTACGTGACCGCGGTCCACGGCGTCAGCATCATCCAGATCGTGCTGTTCATCGGAGGGCATCGGCTGGCCGCGATCGCCCGGCGTACGGCCGAGGATCAGGACCAGATCGCCAGATCAGCGACCAGGCGGCTGGCAGCGGAGGCGGTGCAGGCGGCGCGGCAGCGCCGATACGAGCTGGTCCGCCGCACGACGGCGGCCCTGCTCACCCGGCTGGCCGCCGACGAGATCGACCTGACGGACGGCGCGGCGCGGCGGGAGATCCGGGTCGCGGTCTCCCAGCTGCGGCGACTGATGGTGGAGTCGGACGACGTGCCGGATCCGCTGCTCCAGGAATTGCGCGCCTGCGCGGACGAGGCCGAGCGGCGCGGTGTCGAAGTCGACCTGCAGGCCCCGGTGGGCGTGGTCCCGGCGCTGAGCCTGGAAGTGCGGCGGGCGCTCACCGAGCCGATCATCGAGGTACTCGCCGCGACCGCCACCCACGCCAGGGTCACCGTGATCGCGACGGCCGGCGAGGTGGTGGTGGCGATCCTCGCCGACGCCCGCGACATCGGCCGGGTGCCCTCGCCGCCGGGCATCGAGGCGAGCTACGACACCAAGGGAGATCTCATGTGGGCGCAGGGCCGGTGGCACGCGCGCGACGGTCAGGGGTCGGAGGCGTCGGAGCGGTAGTCGGAGATCTCCTCGGGGGCGATGCGGCCTTCCTCGATGCAACGGGCCAGCAAGGCCGTGTTCGACCGGCAGGGACGTCCGGCCGCAGCGAACTTCGCGCGTGCCCGGTCGACGTACTGCTTGACCGTGCTCTCGCTGATCGGTGAGCCGTCCGCCTTGGGCATGCGGCGGGCGATCGAGGCATAGTCCATGCCCTGGAAGAGATGGAGCAGGGCCTCCTCCTCGCGCTGCGATAGCTTGGCCGCGCCGAGCAGGCCGCCCGCCATCGACGGCGTCACGTACGGGCGGTCGTGCGCGACGGCGTCGATAGTGTCGACGAAGTGCGCGCGCTCAGTCCGCTTGTCCAGGAACGCTGAGGCGCCCGCGCGCATCGCGGCCTGGACGAGCAGCGGCTTGACGAACACGGAGAAGACCACGACCCGTAGCCCCGCGTCGGTCAGCGCGGACACCCGCTCGGTGACCTTCACCCGGCTCACCGCGGGCTGTTCGTCGCCGCCCAGGTCGAGGTCGAGCACCACGACGTCGGCTGGCGGATCGGTGGACGAGAGGACGGCGCCCACCGAGTCGGTGACCATGGTGAGGGTGGCGCGATGACGCGGATCGTTCGCGATCCACGCGCGCACGCCTTCGATAACCACGTCGTGATCTTCTACGATGGCGACGGTGACGGGCCCGTCCATCGGGCCTGCGCCCATAGCAGGTCTCCTTTCGTGTCGTAGCTCGCCTCGATGCCGGGTGGGGACGGCGCCCGGCTGAGGTCACGGACCCGGGCGTCGGCGACGACCGCGATGACGACTTCGGCCGGTTCCGCCACCACGGTCACCCGCGCCCGGCTGACCGTGGCCGCGAGCGCCGCGATGATCGGCTCGGCCAGGGCGCGCCTGGTCTCCACGGGCAGCGGCGGCACCGCCCCGACCGCGGCCTGCAGGTCCACCTCGACGCCGCGCCGTTCGGCCTGATCGGCGCAGGCACGCAGCTCCTGGAGCAGCGGATCGGGCACGTCGTCGGTCTCGACGGTCAGCCTGCGCAGCCGGGTGGCGGCCACCCGCAGACGCTGCCCGGTCGCCGGGCCCGACAGGTCGAGCCGGTCGCCAGCCAGCTCGGCGAGGAGCTCGGCCGCGGTGCGCCGTACCGTGTCGTATCGATGCGCGCGGGAGCGCTGCACGGCTTCCGCGGCCAGCCGCCGCGTGGTGGTGAGCGCGATCTCGTCCTGTGTCACGGCGGTCTGCCGGGCGATGTCCGCGAGCATACGGCCGCCGACGAAGAGGGTGATCTCGATGCTGCAGACCGAGATTCCGTAGATGACGAAGCGGGAGACCGTCACCTGGTCGATCCCGTCGAGATACGCCAACTCGCCGAAGCCGAGCGCGAGATGGACCGCGAAGAAACCCGCCAGCTCGGCGAACGACCGCCGCCACAGGCACACGAGCGCGAACCAGCCGATCGTGTTGAACGGCCAGTTGTCCGCGTCGAAGAACGAATCCACCGACGCGCCGAGCACGACGGCCACCTCGCCACAGAAAAGAACGGGCACCGCAACGAGCGCGAGCCACGGACCGCGCCCGGCGCCTCGCGGCACGGCGACGCTGAGGATCAGGCCGAGCACGGTGTAGACGGTCCAGACGAACAGGCTCACCGCCAGGGCCCGTCCCGGGGGCGACACCTTGATGATTCCGGTGGGCAGCGCCACGCCCGCGTGCCAGATCCAGAGCACCAGCACGGACGCCACCAGGGCGCCCTGATCGAAGCGGCGATGCACCGCCTCAATAGACGGGTTGCGCACGGCGCCACTCCAATCTCACCGACGTGCCCTTACCCAGGGTGGAAGCGATGGTCGCGGTCCCGTCCACCGTCGTCATCGTGCCGATCACGGCCTCACGCAGGCCGAATCCAGCCGCGATCCGCTGCTCGACGCCGAACCCGCGGCCCTGGTCGGAGACGACCGCGAACGTCCGATCGGCGTCCTGCCCCAGCTCCAGCATCGCGTGGCCGGTGCCAGCGTGCCGCAGCACGTTCTCCAGGGCCTCCCGTACCGCCTGCAGAAACGCGTCGGCCACGCGCTGCGGCAGCGACACCTCGGCCAGCCGTGCCGACACGCGCAACTGGGGCTCGTACCAGATAGAGACCTGCGCGAGCTGTTCGTCGAGGCGCACCAGCTCTTCGCCGGCGCCGTCGCCGGATTCGAGCACGGACAGGGCGCCGAGATCGGCGGCGGCGCGGCGACGCAGCGTCGGGGTGGCGCGCGGCGAGTCGGTGTGGATAGCCATGGTGAGCGTGGTGAGCGGTCCGTTGTGCAGCAGCCGGAGCTGAGACAGCGCGGCCGCGCGCTCGGCGGAGGCGATCGCCGCGGCCCGCTGCTCCTCCTGGAGCTGCCCGAACGCCGTGGCCGCGTCACCGCCTGTACGCACCGCGACGACCATGGTCGCCGCGGCCGCGACCGTCTGCACGACCAGAGTGATCAGATCCATGATCCCGTACGCGGGAATCCCGGCGAGGTCGCTGCCGATGCCGTACGCCACTGTGACGAGCAGCCCGGCCGGAATGGACACGAGCGGATGCCCGTGCAGCTGCGCGCAGATCACCGTCATCGCGGCGAGCGCGTTCACCCAGCTCGCGCCGCCCGGGACGGCCGCCGGTGGCAGCACCCACCACTGCACCACACAGACCCCGCAGGTCAGCCCCACATCGACGGCGATCACCCAGCCGCTCAGGCCACGCGTCCAGACGCGCCGCGCATACCAGGCGGTCCACGCCGCAACCGGGACAAGCACCACGGCCAGCACCCCCGGCGACCGAGTGGCGGTGAACCCGATCAGCGCCGACACGATGCCGACCGCGCCCACCCCGCAGCGCAGCCCGACGGCCATCTTGGCCATCGCAAGCCTCACCGGTTCACGCCGCAGCACGGCGCCCACCTCGGCGCTGTCGTGGGCCATATGCGGTCCCCCGGATTCTCCGCACCAAGAACATCGGGGCAATTACTAAAACACATCTCCCTATATCGCCGTAGCGAGACATTGGTAATGCCATCTCACCAGGCTGAACAGAGCACGGTGATCGGCCCGCCGGTTGAGTCGCCCGGCGCAGTCGCACCGGTCGGGCTTCCCCCTTCCAAGCGCCGCTATTCCGCTGACCCCTCTCCGGTGACCTCCGCGCAGTGGTCTTTCCTGGCCTTGCCTGTGCCGTGATTCTCGCACTGACAGTGCGCGACTGCCTGTCGGCCGTCATCTTTCGACAGTAGGGACAGCACAATGCACAGACTTCGGCAAGGGCTGCGCTTCGTGGGATCCGCGATCGCGGCCTTGCTCATCGTGTCGACATCCTTCGTGCGGGTCGCCCACGCATCGATCGTCGACGACTATCTCAACTGGATCCATAACGCACCCTTCGCGGAGAACTCCTACGACGAGCGGGGCTTCAACGCGCGGAACTGCACCTCCTTCATCGCCTACATTTTCAGAGACAAATCCCTGCACGAAACGAAGTTCACGAACGTCTGGACCCGTTCCCCCGATTCCAGATTCCAGAAATGGGGAAATGCGAACACGTGGGATGACTACGCGCGGGCCATCGGCATCGCGGTGGACAACAGGCCAGCCGTGGGAGCGGTGGCACAGTGGGACTCCGGCGCCTTCGGCCATGTCGCCCATGTGACGGCCGTCCACGGCAACCTGGTCGACGTCGAGGAATACAATTTGCACAACGATGGGAACTACGGCACCCGGACCAACCTCAGCGCCCCCACCTACATCCACCTCGAGCGGAATATTCCTGGCGGGTGGTGGCAGGGGAACACGCCGAAGAACTCGTGGGATCCGCCGAACTATCGGTTCCCGACGACGCCGACATCGATTCCCATTCAGGCCAAGATCCAGGCCAATAGCAGCCTGCCGCACCGGGTGGCCACCTACAACCTTACGTACTTCGATCCGGGGGATGGGACGAACCAGTGGCACGCGCGTGCCACCGGCCAGTTCACAGACTGGGTGGATGCGAGCGCAAGCTACACGCCTCGGCCGAATACGAAGGTGTTGTATATCAGTTTCGACGTCACGGTGACTGACACAGACACCGGGGCGGTCTCGTTCCAACGGGCGCCCATGGGAATCCGCACCATCTGCCGAACCGACGCGTCAGCACAGGACTGTACCAAGCCTCTCGCATTCGTCGACTGGTCGCCTCCGTCGCCCGCCATGGGTGGCGGCGATCCGGGTGGCGGTGGCGGGCAGCAAGATTGCTCGCCGGGGCAGTATCAAGCTGCGGTGTTCACGGATGCGAATTATGGGGGGAGTTGTGTACTGAAGGGGATGGGGGAGTATCCAAATCCGGAGTCGATCGGGCTGCCGAATGACAGCATCACATCGATCAAGGTGGGGAGCGGCGCGAATGTGCGGCTGTGTGACAACGCGGGGCTGAACAGCCCGTGTGAGTATTTCAGCGCCAACGATCCCGATCTCGCGAATAACATGATCAATACGAACACGGTTTCGTCGATGAAGGTCGAAGGCGGGGCGCCGACCACTGGGTGTGTGCCCAATGACAGCCAGGTGGCGTTCTTCATGGACGAGAACTATGGGGGTACCTGCATCATCAAGGAGGTCGGGCGGTATGAGGATCCGGCCGCGATCAACCTGCCGAACGACACCATCTCCTCGCTCAAGGTCGGCAACCGCGTGAAGGTACGTGTGTGCGACAACTCCGGCGTGAACAGCCCCTGCGAGATCTTCGACTACGACGATTCGAACCTGAACAACAACATGATCAACACGAACACAATCTCATCGGCCGAGGTGGAGTTGCGTGGCGGGATCGCGCTGTGCGACGGCACCAACTACGGCGGACCGTGCAAGTGGTTCGGCGTCGGCAAGTACAACATGCAGGAGCAGGGCTTCAACGACATCACCGAGTCGGTTCGCTACGACGACAACTGGGCGAACCTGTATCACATCGTTCTGTGGACCGAGCGCGATCAGACCGGGAACCCGGCGCACTACGACAACAGCGTCCCCGAATTCGATGTCGGCACCGCGATGCGCAACCGTGTGCGGTCCATCGAGATTTACAAGCACACTCCGCCGAACGCCGAGGTGCTCGGCCCAGCCGATGGGGTCGTGCTGCCGACGACCACGACCAGCGTTCAGCTCACCTATGAGAACGGTCCGGAGAAGCGCGTCCACGTCTGGAGCGACAACGTGGACTTCTTCTCGCCGTGGGCATCCCCGGACGCGTACACGCTGACGGACTTGACGCCCGGCACGTACAGCTGGCAGGCACAGGGGCGCAACCAGCTGGGTGAGGGGCCGTGGAGCGCGATCCGCACGTTCACCATCAAACGACCGCCCGTGGTGGCGGGCGGCAGCCTGACCATGGAGGCGGGCACGACGCAGTCGGTGCAGGTCCAGGCGTTCGGCGACGGCCAGGCCTCGCT
Source organism: Acrocarpospora sp. B8E8 (assembly GCF_039871605.1). Lineage (NCBI taxonomy): Bacteria > Bacillati > Actinomycetota > Actinomycetes > Streptosporangiales > Streptosporangiaceae > Acrocarpospora > Acrocarpospora sp. B8E8. The sequence continues at coordinate 41,639 of NZ_JBDPLV010000039.1, forward strand.
GAGCCTCTCGGCCGCGGGCCTGCCTGGCTTCGCCACGTTCACGGACAACGGCGGCGGCGTCGGCACGCTCAGCCTCAGCCCCGCTCTCGCCCAAGCCGGGCAGTATTCCGCGACCTTCACCGCCAGCGACGGTGAGACCAACGGCACGGGAACGGTCGACATCACGGTCGAGCCGCCCGCGTCGGCCAGCTATCAGGCGGAGTATTTCGCCAATCGGAATCTGTCCGGTTCTCCCGTGCTCACGCGGGCCGAGAGCGCCATCGACCACGACTGGGGTGGGGATTCGCCGGGCGAAGGCGTACCAGCCGACAACTTCTCCGCGCGCTGGACGAAGACGAGCGATTTCACGGCTGGGACGTACCGATTCACGGCGACCGGAGACGATGGCCTCCGGCTGTACGTCGATGGTCAGCTTGTCATCGACAAGTGGATCGACCAGCCGGCGACCACGTACACCACCGACCGCGCGTTGAGCGCGGGAAGTCACACGGTGGTCTTGGAGTATTACGAGGCGGCCGGTGGAGCCATCGCCGTCTTAACCGTTGAGCCTGCGGCAAATGGGGACGGCGTGGAATTGCTGCCCGAGCCCTGGCACCTGACCGGGAACAACGGCGCCAGCGAGAAGTACCAGTCCATCGACCCGCAGGCGCTGGCCGGAAAGACCCACCTGCGCGTCACCTACAACCTGCACGGAATGGACGCCATCAGCGGCGACGCGTCGGCGATCATCTTCGATCAGAACGGGTGGAAGTTCGCCACCCTCGCTGAGTATGGCGAGAACGGCATGGACGGCGAGCAGACGGTCGACGTCCCGCTGACCGACTTCGATCTCGACCTGTCTCAGCCGGTCGGCACCCTGCACACCAGATTCTGGTACGGCAGCCCCTTCACCGTCGACATAACCAGCATCGTCGCCCACTGACGAAGCCCATCGGCCCGCCGGCCACGACCGGCGGGCCGATCACTTCATGCGGATTGGTAAGGGGAAGATCGCGGCTCGGCCGCGGCCGCGGGCGACCGCCAGCGGGGCGGGTGTCGGCGTCGTGGCACCATTCAACTCGGTCAAGGCCACGACGTACGTTGAAGGCTCCGTTCTCGGCGTGAGCACGCTGGGTCTACGCGGCTCGACGCCCTCTTCGCGTGGTTTGGAGCCGTCGCCGGGGTGTTTCACTTGATCGAGTTGCTAAGTCCAGCTCGAACCGGCTGGAGCCGGTCGAAGTCGCGTTTGCGCAGCCATTCGCGGATTCGTCTCTCTTCCCGGCCATCGCGTGCGAAATCCTCCTCTGTCTCGATCAAGCCACGGACCTCGGGTGCGCGTTCGCACAAGGAAACGGTCGATCAAATCGTACGGCTCCCCGTCTGTCACCTTCGCACTGATCTCGACGTACCACACGGGTATGAGCAGCGGAAACAGCCGCGTGGGAGTCAGCTCCCGGGCGTATGCCACGTCTTCCAGCGCGCGTCCCACCGGGTAGCTGAAGAGCTTCTTGCCGCTCACGCCATACCGTCCTTCACTAGGTCATGGATTTCCCGGTACTGCCGGATGTCGCCCACCCCGACACCACGGCGCTCATCCTCGAACGCGAGTCGACCGAGCTGGCGCAGGATTCCGTGCAGGACGTGGCTGTTCGAACGGCCCGGCCTGGTGCTGCTCTGGGAACGCGGCGCCGACCTGACAATCCTCAACCGGGGCCGCCTGACCAGGGACTCCCGCGACAGCGAGCGGTTCGTCATCTGCACCAGCTGCGGGCTGTGGTTCGACTCCTTCCCCGAGCCGAAGCCGACCCCGGCGCAGAAGAACCGCGAGGAACTCCACGACGCCCTGTGTAACAACCATCGGCTCGGCCAGAGCGTGCTGCAGGTCAAACGCCGCGTCGACTGCCTGCAGATCCTCCCCGACCTCGAAACGCTCGGCGTGCGGCCCGATCAGCTGGAGGAGTTCCTCGCGAGCATCCGCGCCGCGCTCGACCTGGGGTGCCGGGTCGTGCTCCAGGCAGGTGAAGACGAGGTCGCCGGATTCGACTGGCCCCGAGAGCGAGGACGCGTCCCTGCGCCTGGCCGTCCTGTACGAGGAAGTCCCCGGCGGCGCCGGCTATCTGCGGCAGCTCGCCGAACGCTTCGGCGACGTAGCCGCCACCCTCGTCCCCGTGCGCCACCTGCGCCAGCCGTAGAGACGTCCGGCTCCGCACGTCGCCGATACGCATCAGATGCGATACGCGGCGGTTCCGGAATACGGCAGAAACGGGCCGCGAGGATGATCCGGGAGCAGACCAAGTATGCCCAGGAGGAGCAATGAGCAGGTCAGTCGACCACCACCCGCGTCTATTGCTGATCAAGTGATCGCGACTCCGGACACACGCCGATCTGCCCGTCTAAGATCCATCTCTCTCGGAGAGTTACGTCAGTGCGACGGAACGTGAGTATGGGTTCGTGTGGCCTGACGGGCGGCCTCTCCAGAGGCGAGGTTTCGGTGACGATCGCGAACCTCGGCTGGCGCGGTGTCCGCGCGCAGCACGTCTCCCGATCACATCACTACGCGCCGGCTATGGCCTTCTACCAGTGCAGATTCAGAACTAGCCGGTGGGATTGGCAGTAGCCAAGCTGGTCAGTGTTCACGATCGGGCTCGTCAGCAGGAGGACACCCATGAAAGTGCGAGCAACCCCCGGCGCGCTAGGCGCCGCCCTGGTGGCCCTGAGCATGCTCAGCCTGATCGGCTCGTCGGCACAGGCAGCGACCGTGATCACCGCCACCCTCGGCATCGACTTCAACCCGCCGCCAGGCCCGGCCCTCATAAACGCCGACTCCGTCACCCACATCGAGACGAACCTGTACGACGGGGTCGGCTACCTGAACAACGGGGCCAGGATCGAGCTGCGCTACTACGGAGACGACCCCGGCAGCGGCGACGCGCTGCTCGTTGGCCCGTTGGTCTACTACAACGGCACGCCCGGCCTATACGTCGACGACAACGGGATCTGGCTGGAGCACCTCCTTCAGGTGCCGGCCTCGGTCTTCAACGAGGACGACTCCTGGTTCAACCGCACCGACGAGATCTACCTCCGCGCCACCTTCATCGACGGCGACGGCGGGACCATCAGGGACGACTCCAACGTGGTCAGCATCTTCCTCTGATGAGCAGTTGCCGGTGCGCGATGATGATGATCGCTTCGTACCGGTCGTGGCGGAAATCGGAGCGATGGCCGGTCGGCACGCGCGGGCGCATGACCGGGAGGCCACGTTCGTCGCGGAGGCGTACGGGGCGATGCGCGTGGCCGGATTCTGCGCCTGGTGGTGCCCGAGGAGCTGGGCGGGCTCGGCGCGTCGCTGTGGCAGATCTGCTACGTGCAGGCCGAGCTGGCCCGCTACGACGGCGCCACGGCACTCGCCGTGGCCATGCGGCTGCACAGCACGCTGTCGCTGGCATTCAACTTTCGGCATGGCGACAAGACCGCCGAGGCATGCCGCGCCGGGTGGCGTCGGTCAGCACCTACCGGGTGAGCGGCCGCAAGACGTTCTGCACTCAGGTGCCCGAGGCGGACGTCGTGGTGACGTGCGCGGCGCAAGGCGAGCCAGGCCCGGGAGCCGAGGTACTGCACTTCGTGCTGCCCCTGGACGCCGAGGGCGTACGGATCGAGGAGACCTGGGAAGACGGTTTCGCAGCCGTCCTGATCCCGCTCGCGGCCGACGGAACGATCGTCACGCCTTCATGACCATCCCGCCGGCCAATCGGTCAGGCTCGCGCGGCGGCACCTTCTCCGCCTGCTTCGCAGAGGATGCGGGTGCCCGCCGCGGAGCTTACGTCGGGATGTCGAGGGCGACCCTGCCGGCATGCGCGAGCGTCTCCTCGGGAGTCAGCGGGTGGAACAGGCCCGCCCGGACATCGCGGTAGGCGCGTTCGATGGGGGAACTGCGGAAGTACGCGCGCCCGCCGGCCACGTCCATGGCGAGGCTCACGACCTCGACGGCCGTCATGACCGCGTCCCGCTTGGCGATCATTACCGTCGAAACGGTCGCCGGGCCGCAGGCGTAGTCGGCGCCGAGCTCGTCCACGCTCCCTGAGAGCGCCCACCAGGCGCTCCGAAGCCGGGCGTCCATGAGCCCGACCTGCCGGTGAACGCCGGGCAGCGTTCGCGCCTGCACACCCCCGCGCGGTCTGCGCCCCACCAGCTCGACCGCGACATCGCGGGCCCCCGCGGCGATCCCGAAGTACGTGGCGCCGATCACGGGGGCGCCGTGCACCACAGCAACCGCCAGGGGGATGCCCAGCTCGCCCCAGGGCCGCCGGGCGACGATCTTTTCCCGGGGCCCCTCCACATCCTCCAGCACCAGGTCGTGGCTCGCCGTACCGCGCATCCCGAGGGTGTCCCAGGTCTCCTCGATCCGTACGCCTTCGGTGTCCAACGGCACCGCGAAGTGCAGCACCTCGGCTCCCTGGCGCGGCTCGCCCTGCACCGCGGACGTCATGACGACACCCGCTGCGGGCGCCTGACTGCAGAACGTCTTGCGGCCGCTCACCTGGAAGGTGTCCCCATTGACCGTCGCGACGGCGTCCGGCCATAGCCAGTCGGAGCCGCCGCTGGTGGCGATCACCAGATCGGTCGGCGCCACCTGGCGCAGCACCGCCTCGGCGTCCCGGTCGCCATGCCTGAAATTGAAGACCAGCGAGAGCGTGCTGTGCAGATGCATGGCCACGGCGAGCGCCGTCGCCCCGTCGTGCCGGGCCAGCTCCGCCTGCGCGTAGCAGACCTGCCGAAGCGACGCGCCGAACCCGCCCAGCTCCTCGGGCACGGCCAGGCGCAGATATCCGGCGTCTCGCATCGCCTCGTAGGCCTCCGCGACGAACGTGGCCTCCCGGTCGTGCGCCCGCGCATGCCGACTGGCCACCGCTCCGATTTCCGCCGCGACCGGTACGAAGCGATCGTCGTCGTCTCGTATCGATACGGGATGTGACCGTACGTGGAGGTTGGTCATCATGACTTTCTCCCCTGGGTGGTGGCGAATGGGCTGATGCCGATCCAGGTCGGGAACGCGTGTCTGAGCTGGGCGGAGCCGTTGAGCTCGATGTAACCCTCGCGCAGCGCCGTACTCAGGCTCAGCCGCCCCAGAAAGACGTGTGCCATGGCGCGTAGTTCGGCATCGACGTACAGGTCGATGTCCAGGCCGGGGTCGGTGATGCACAGGTCGGCGTCCGGAGGTCGCAGGATGAGCCAGAATGCCGGCGGGCGGCTGCGCGGACGGAACTGGAACTGGACGACGGTGCGTTGGGCGGGAAGGTTCTCGGTGCGCAGCCGACGGCGCACGAACCACATGAGCAGGCCGGCGTCGAGGTGCTCGGCCCGCAGCTCACTGGCGACGAAGCGATAGCCCCAGTGTCCGAGCGCCTCGATTACGGGGCGGAGCGCCTGGCCGGCGTCGGTGAGATGGTATTCGGGGCCGGGGCGGCGTTCCAGCAATCCGGCGCGTTCCAGGCTGACCAGCCGCTGGGCGAGCAGGGCCCGGGAGATCCGGGGGAGACCGCGGTGCAGGTCGTTGAAGCGGTGGCTGCCGTTGAGCAGTTCGCGAAGGATGAGCGGTGTCCACCGTTCGGCGAACACCTCGGCGCCCAGCGCGACCGGGCAGAACTGGCCGTAGGTGGTGTGCACGCGGCCATCGTGCATCGCCGTCACCAGCCGGACAAGTTCAGTTTCTGTACTGGTGGGTGCGCCCCTTCTCACCGGCCAGGGACCGGCGCCCGACTACGTGGTCAGCCTCGACGCCGATCGGCGGGACGCGTTGCGGCTCGCGCTGCGCGACCGGCTGCCCACAGGTCCCGGCGGCGCTGACGCGGTTCAGAACCTGCACTATCGCCCCGCGGACGCCGCCACAACCGTGGGAGTCAACCGTTTCAGTCCCTCAGGAGGCATGGGATGTCCAGATTCACGATCGTGTCGCTCACCGCGCTGATGATCGCGGGGCTGGCGGCTGGCTTGGCCGTACCGGCCAGGGCCGACCTGTCCGGTACGGTGCTGCACTTCATCGGGCAGCGGACAGCGGCCGCGCAGCTCGACCTCGGCCCGGCCGGCGGCAGCCTCGGCGATCAAGTGGTGTTCACCGGGCTGCTGCTCGACACCCAGCGGCGGCAGGTCGGTCACTTCGAGGGCGTGCTCACAGCGCTGGACGCCGACGGCAACCGCAACCAGGCGCAGGTGACATTGGCCCTGGCCGCCGGGCAGATCGCGGTGCAGGGAGAGCTGGACTTCACCGCGCCCCAGCCGTTCGTCCACGCCGTCACCGGCGGCACGGGCCGCTACGCCGACACCGGCGGCATGTTCTCGTTCCGGAACACCGACCAGGCCGGCGTCATCGACATTACCCTCGACCTGCGTCGATAGGAGGCCGGGATGATCAGGACGCTCGGCCGCCGACTCGCCGCGCCGGCCGTATCCGCACTGCTGGTCACCATGCTCGCGCCGACTCTAGCTGTGGCCGACGACCAGCCGACCGCCCAGGTCGTCATCGAGTGGAACCATGCACTGCTGTCCGCGCTCAGCGTCGCCTCCGCGTCGGCTTCGGCCGCGGACGCAGGGACGAAGTTCGCGTACTGGTCGGCGAACCACCGGGCTGCCGTCACGGGCACCTACACGCCCCCGGCGCCCGGCTCACAGTTCTTCAATCTGTCGATAGAGCTCTCCGACCGCGACCACCGGACCGCCCGGCAGGGCGGCAAGTGCGCGTACGCGGCGATCAAGTACTACACGCTCGCCAGTGGCGCCGAGGGATGGCACACCGACACCTACACCCGCTGCGGGACCGAAACCGACAAGTATTTCAGCGCCGGAATACTCGACCTGAAGTACCTGAAATTGAGGGTCTGCCAGGTCGGCGAGAAAAACTCACACCCGGTCAACTGCGGTCGCTGGCACCGCCTCTACAGCGCTGCGAAGCCCTAGGGATGCTGGCTCAGCCGTCGGGGCTATGGCAGCGTGCTGATCGCCATGGTCACCGGGGCAGGCCAGTCGACCTCCAGCCGTGCGGTATTCCTGCTCCCCGCCCGGGCGCTCGTCAACGACAAGTACACCGAGTTCACCCGCAAGTACGAGCGCTCCGGCGTGACCACCATCCGGTCGACCGGCGAGATCAGCGACGACCACGCGGCACTGATGAACGGCCGCTATGACATCTGCTTGATGACATATGAGAAGTTCGGGTCGATGGTCTTGGCCCACCCACACCTGCTGCGCCAGATCGGCACGGTCATCGTCGATGAATCCAAATGATCACCGACCCGGAGCGCGGCGCCAATCTGGAATTTGTGCTGACACTCCTCAAAGCCCGCCGCGCCGAGGGCATCACCCCCGGCTGATCTGCCTGTCAGCGGTCATCGGCGATTCTGGGGGGCTGGAACGGTGGATCGAGGCCCGCCACCTGCGTTACGAGCGGGGCGGCCCGTCCCGCTGACCGAAGGCGTCCTGCAGGCCTCCGGCCGCTACCAATACCTTGACGAGGACGGCCACGCCAAGGTCGAGCAGCTCATCACGCCGCGGTTGAGCGGAAAGAACAGCAGCCAGGACCTTGTCATCCCGCTGGTCACCCGCCTGGTAGCCGACGGTCCGGAAGCCACCGGCGAAGCGGAAGCCGAAGCGGAGGAAGATCGTCAAGGTGACGGTCGCCTTCACCCTCTTCCGATGCAGACGGTGCAAGCGCGGCTACAACTGGCCGTTCAGCCACGTCTGCAAGACCGCCTTCACCCGGGCCCAGGAGAGGGCGGTCCGCCGCAACCTTGAGGGCCGCGCACCGGGCCAACAGAAGAAGGGCTGACGATCATGCGTGAACTGGTCCTCGCCGCCGTCGGGGCGGACGTCGTGGCGTGGGGTGGTTTCCACGACGTTACGAGCCCGCAGGGTGCCCTTGTGCTCATCGCCACTGGGAAGGGCCGGGTCCTCCTCGGTGGCCGTCCGGCCCAGGAATCCCTGCCCAGGCGAGCCGATGCTCCCCGCCGCGACCAGCGGCTTTCCGGTTCCCGCCAGTGCCTCGCCGTAGGCGAGCATGATCGGGAGCTCGGCGGCGGCCACGGCGTGGATCCCGCCGGAGAAAAGCAGGTCTTGCCGGTGCGCGACGTGGATGACGCCGTCGGAGTCCGCAGCCGCTTCCTTGAGCCCGTCGAGATCCCCGAGGTCGCCGCGACGCACCTTCGCGCCGAGCGCGGACAGCGCCGCCGCGGCAGTGTCCGACCGGGCCAGGCCGGTGACCTCGTGCCCGGCGGCTATGAGCTCGGGGACGATGTACGAACCGGAATGCCCGGTCCCGCCAGTGACGAAAACGCGCATTCTGCTGTTCCTTATGAGTGAGGTGGCGCGAGAATTGGTGGTGCGGATGTGCTCAAGGGAGATTGCTGACGCCGAGGGCGAAGTTGAAGTCCCCCACGCCGTGGCGGGCCAGGTTGATCATCAGCAGGCCCGTCCCTTCCAGCCAGTGCGCCATCTCCAGGCCTCCGGCATCCAGGGGGCGCAACCCGAGGCTCTTGATGAACGCCGATACGCTTGCCTTGGCCCGCGCGTCGTCGCCGGCGAAGAGCACGTCCAATGGGCGTCCCGGGGCCAGGACGTGGCCGAAGACGGTGTTGAACGCCTTCACGACGTGCGCGCTCGCCGGGGCGGCCTTGGCGATCTCCTGCGCGGCGGAAGTGCCGTCAGGGGTGGTCAGCCCGGTGGCGTCGGCTGTCATGGGGTTGGTGATGTCGATGATGACCTTGCCGGCCAGCGTGTCCCCGTACTGGGCGACGACCGGCACGGCGCTGGCGTTCGGCACGGCGAGGATGACGATGTCGCCGGCTGGGGCGGTGCCGAATGTCCCGGCCGTGGCGCCGCCGCCGAGCGCGGCGGCCAGGTCCTTGGCCTTGGCCGCGTCGCGACCGACGACCTCGACGGCGTGGCCGCCCTCGACCGCGCGGGCGCCAATGGCGCGGCCCATACCCCCCAGGCCGATAATGCTGATGCTGCTCATGGAGTGCCTGCTTTCTGGAGTGGAATATCTGGACAGAACGCCACGCCCACCGGGTTGTTGTAAACGGTTGTGTCGTCGATGCCATCGAATGACACGACGGGCCTGGACCAATTCAGGACGTGCTAATTCAAATTCTGGGGACCTACTATCAAGTCCCGATGTCGAATTCTTGTTCCGGATTCGCTCCGGCCCACCGGGTACCTATTGAGGTTTTCATTAGTCTGAGCGGGTGTCCAAGACCTATTTCAGCGATGGCGATACCCTGGAGGCATCGCCGTACCGGGAGGCTCCATGGATCTGGACCTGCGCAAGTTGCGCTACTTCGTCGCCGTCGCCGACCGGCTGCACTTCGGCCGCGCCGCCGATGACCTGCACATCGCACAGCCGGTGCTCAGCCGGCAGATCCGCGCGCTGGAACAGGATCTTGGCACCCCGCTGCTGATCAGGGACAGCCACGGCGTGGCGCTGACCGACGCCGGCAGGCAATTGCTAACCGACGCCGGCCCGCTGCTGGCCTCCGCAGACGCGGTCCGCCGCCGGGTGACCGTGGCCGCGCACGGCAGCCAGCGGCTGATGGTCGGCTTCCGCGCGGGCATCACGGCCACCGCGGCGGTGCGGGAGTTCGCCATCCGGCACCCGGACGTGATCGTGGACGTGCAGCGGATCGAGTCCGACGACCAGGCCGCGATGCTGCTCGACGGCCGCATCGACGTCGGCTATGTGCGGCTGCCCATCGACGAGACCGGCCTGCGTGTCACCCCGCTGTACACCGAGCCGCGGGTGGCGGTGCTGCCCGCCGGCCACCGATTCGCCGGCAGGGAACAGATCACCGAGGCCAACCTGGCCGGCGAGCCGCTGCTCTGGCATCCCGACACAAGCACACAGCCCACCAAGCGCCCGCACCCCAACGCCGGATACCTGGTGCGCGGGGTGGACGAGACGCTCGAACATGTCGCGGCCGGCCGGGGCATCTCGTTCCTGGCCCGTTCGACAGCCGTGTTCTACTCACACCCGGAAGTCAGCTATGTGCCCGTCACAGATCTGGCGCCCGACCAGGTGTGCCTCGCGGTGGCGGCATCGCGCACCTCACCGGTGGTCAACGACTTCCTCGCCGCAGCTCACGCGACGGCCGAGATCACGGCAGAATGCGGGAACGATGAAATGTGGCAGCTGGCAAGCGGTGCCGCTACTCAACACGGTTGATCAGTTCGACCGACAACATCAGAGCCAACAGGGGGCGCCACAGCAAAGGCGAAGGCATTAAAGTGCGACGGCGGAGGCTACGTTCGCGTACAGCGAGAATCGACATCGCCGCGCGGCAGCCTCTGCAGTAATGAAAGAACTTTTTCATCCTACGGTTGCTTCGTAGTTCTGTAGCACGTGGATGGCTTTGGCGAGTCGACCGACCCCGCGTGGGCTGACGCGGACTTTGTGCAGGATGCGCCGGTACTTGAGCTGGGCGTTGGCGCGTTCGCCGGGCCCGCGAAGCCAGGCATGAGCCCGGTTGGCGTCCTTCTGCGAGTCGGGTTTGTTCTTGCCCTTGTACGGCGTGATCTACCGCTCCCGCCGCGCCGAACTCGACGTCGTCTTCCGGCCGACGAGGCGTGATCGGGCCGTCATTGGCCTCCCACCGGAACGGGAGCAGACCCGGTAATTCCGCGGTCATCGCTGGGCTGCCGAGGAGATGACGTGGGGATGGCGTTGTCGATGAGGACGGCGGCGATGGCGGCGGCGGTGGGGAAGGCGTCGGCGTTGAGGACCCGGGTGCGGGCCGCGGCGCCGTCGATGAGCAGCGCGAGCTGCTCGCCGAGCTGTTCAGGGTCGGCGGCGCCGGCTTCGCGGGCGGTGTCGGCGAGCCGCGCGGCGACGGCTTTCTTGTAGTCGCGTGCGTACTGGGATGCGGGGTGCTGGGGGTCGTGGAGTTCGACGGCGGCGCCGATGTAGGGGCACAGGGGGGTTGTGGGGGGGATGTCGAAGGCGGCGAGGAGCCGTTCGCGGGGCGTGAGGTCGGTGCGGTCGAACACGCCGGACAGAACGGAGGGGTCGAACCGGCGCAGGTACTCGGCGACGAGTTCGTCCTTGCCGGTGAAGTGCTGGTAGGCCGTGCGCTTGGACACCTGGGCCGCCGCGCAAAGCTGGTCCATGCCGGTGCGGTTGATGCCCTGCTCGCGGAACAGCTGCTGGGACGCGCTGAGGATGCGCTCGCGGGCGCCCCGGCCCTGGCGGCGGCCCTTGGGGCCCTTCTCCAACTCCGTCATGGGTCCATGGTACGCCGACTGGGTAACGACCGGTGTACATAGTTTGCGTTCCGGCCGCCCACCCCGTACCGTAAGCACACAGATCGGTTTACATAACATCGTCACCCCTGGTGCGCACGGCACCACCGACCCAAGGAAGCGACTATGGGAAAGCTTGACGGCAAGGTCGCGGTCATCACCGGCGGCACCACCGGCATGGCGCTGGCCGGCGCGAAGCTGTTCGTCAATGAGGGAGCGCACGTCTTCATCACCGGCCGCCGCCAGGAGGCCCTGGACGAGGCCGTGAAGCAGATCGGCCGCAACGTCACCGGCGTCCAGGGCGACGCCGCCGACCTGGACGACCTGGACCGCCTGTACGACGCTGTCAAGCGGGAGAAGGGAAGCCTCGACGTGCTGTGGGCCAGCGCCGGCGGCGGCGAGCCCGCCCCGCTCGGCGAGATCACCGAGGCCCAGTTCGACACCTGGTTCGGGCTAAATGCCCGCGGCACCCTGTTCACCGTCCAGAAGGCCCTTCCGCTCTTCAACGACGGCGGCTCCATCCTCATGACCGGCTCCAACGCCTCCCTCGGCGCCTTCCCCGGCTGGAGCGTCTACGCCGGCAGCAAGGCCGTCCAGCAGGCCTGGGCCCGCATCTGGCTCAACGAGCTCAAGGACCGCCGCATCCGCGTCAACGTCCTGACCCCCGGCCAGGTCGCCACCGCCAAGCAGGAAGAACTCTTCGACGAGGCCACCAAGCGCCAGTTCGAGTCCCTCATCCCCCGCGGCCAGATGGGCCGCCCCGACGAAATCGCCACCGCCGCCCTCTTCCTCGCCTCCGACGACTCCAGCTACGTCAACGGCATGGAACTCGTCGTCGACGGCGGCACCACCGCCATCTAAACCGAACAACCACAACCAGGGCAGGACAGCTCATGAGCAACATCAGCATCATCGGCACCGGGAACATGGCCCGCACCATCGGCGCGCGGGCGGTAGCGGGCGGCAACACCGTCGAAGTCATGGGCCGCGATCAGTCCAAGGCCGCTGACCTGGCCAAGGCTCTCGGCGGCGGCGCCACGACGGGAGAATGGGGCACCGCCCCGGCGGGGGACATCGTCATCGTGGCCTTGTTGTACGACGGTGTCGTGCCGGTCGTCGCCCAGTACGGAGACGCTCTCGCGGGCAAGGTCATCGTCGACATCAGCAATCCCTTCAATTCCACGTTCGACGGGCTAGCCCACCGCGAGGAGACCTCGATCGCGCAGGAAGTCGCCAAGGCGGCCCCGGCCAGCGCCAGCGTGGTGAAGGCGTTCAACACCATCTTCCGTCATGTCCTGGAGAGGGGTCGGCCCGACGTCTTCATCGCCGGCGATAATGCGCAGGCCAAGGCAAGTGTGGAGGCGCTCATCGAGAGCCTCGGGCTGCGCCCGCTGGACGTCGGCGGCCTGAAAATGGCGCACTGGCTGGAAGGAGCGGGCGTGGTCACGGTGGGCCTCGCCAACCACGGGGTGGGGAACTTGGACTTCGCCCTCAGCATCACCGAACTTCCCGTCTGAGCAAACGGTTGACGGATCACCGAAAGGACTCGCCAATGAAGCTTGGTTCCACACTTCCCATAGTCGGGCCCGCTATCAGCAGCGCCGCTGCCTGAGCGCGTTCTGCCGCGGGATCGAGGACCTTGGCTACGACACATTGCGGGTCGGCGATCGCCTAGTCCAGCCGGCCGATATGCATAGCATCTATCCGGGCAAAGAGCAGCCGTACCCGCCGCGGATGAAGCCTTACCTCGACCCGATGCTGCTGTGGACCGTCGCCGCGACGGCGACCAGCCGGGTGCGGCTGAATGCCAGCACTGTCACTTTCTGAAGTCGCGCGCACCGACGTCCTGGGCATTCGCGGCTCTGTGCAGAGGACTGTGAAGCACCGGATTGTCAGCAGTCCTGTGCGCTACGGTGCGTTTGTTCCGTACTCGCGTGCGCGACGGTGAGGTCCGGCATGGACGGCGGCCAGGCGCAGATCATCGAACAGGGCGTGCTGACCGCCCCGGACGTGGACTCCTCCTGCTGGCCGGCGGGACCGGCAGCGGCCAGGTCAGGCCGGTCGGCGAGAGTGACCAGGCGCACGCTGAGCCGCGATGCCGCCTTTGGAACTGCCGGTGGCGGCGGTGCCTCGGAGCGTACGGCTGGGGGAGCCGGTGGGAGATGGGGCAGCAGCGGCAGGAGGGGGAACAGGTGGGAGGCGGGCAGGTCGAGGTAGCCGTTCAGGCACCGCTCGGGGCGGCCGTGGGCCTGGTCGGGGTGCAGGGGCGGGCGGTGGCTAGCAGCGCGTCGCGCACCGCGAGCGGATCGAGGGACCGACCGCGATGGCGTTGCAGGCTCACCAGCAGCGCGGCCACGCCGGTGACCAGTGCCACGGACACGCAGGTGCCCTTCTGGGCTTTGATGCCGCCGCCGGGGATGGCGCCGAGGACGGCCTCGCCGAGGGGGGTGATGCCGTCACCGAGCACCTCGCCCCGCCCTGCCGCCGGCACTGATCGCGGGGGCCATCCTCACCCCCGCGGCCGCGCACACCGGGGGCGAACAGAAACCGTCGGCCCCCACCGCTACCGTGTCCGCATGCCCGCACGGTCCAATGATTTCCAGGCGGTCGTCTACTTCATCCGGTCACATGTCGATGCCGACGCCGTGGTCACCGAGTCGGCGATGCTGCCTGACCGTACAGGGGCGGGCTTGCGTGAAGTCGACGTCCTCATCACCAGCCATGCTCGTGATGGGAGGCAGGTGCGGATCGGGGTCGAGTGCCGTGACCATATCCAGAAACCGGACATCACCTGGGTCGAGCAGGTGGTCACCAAGCAGGCGGACTTGGAGCTGGATCAGATGGTAATGGTCTCCTCCAGCGGTTTCACCGTGGGCGCGGCCGCCAAAGCCTGTTACTACGGCATTGAGCTGGTGACGCCGGAAAGGCCGATCCCTGCGGACGGGCCTCTCGGTCGGCTGGGGCAGCCGCACCTGGAATTTCGCGACCTGATTCGAGAACGTCTGATCTCCGTCTCCGGCCAGGTCAGCCGGAATGGGGACAGTCAGGTCATTCCCTTGCCTGCGGGCGCCGCGGTCTTCGACGCCGAGGGCATGCTGCTGTGTAGCGTCGCCCAGTTGGTGGGGATCTTTCTGGATGGCGCGGACCTGCGGGAGGTGGTGGCTCAGGCTTCCGGTCAGTCCGTGGAGTTGCGCGTACGGGTGTCCGATTTCGTGCTTCGCCGTGACGAGGGCGGCGATCCAATCGAGGTGTTCATTGGCACCCAGGACGGGCAACTACTGCGCTTGACCAACTTCGACGCCGTGCTCGGCGCACGGGTCGAGGCGCGGCCGGTGCTGCTGGCGGCGGCGGAGCTCCAAGGGACGGCCTACGCCGTCGGCGCGGGACACGTCGGCGATAACCGCGCCTTGGTGATCTTCTCCGATTCCCTGCGGGAGAGCGCATGTCGGTCCGGGTCACTGACGCTGATGGTCAGGTCAGCGACTGGATTGCTGATCGCTCGACCCAGACCTTGCGCCCGCACACCTCTCCAACCGGCCCGGAGGCGAACGAAAGGACCTCATTCGCCTGACTAGCGGCCCCTCGCTCAGCCCAGGGTCGGCCAGGGCGCGCATTGTTCCCCCGAGGCCGGTCTCGGCTCACCACTCGATCCCTCTAGACGATCAACAGCGTGGCGGCTCGCCGTAGCGACGGGAGTTCCATATCAACACGAGGGACACCCCCCACCGCACCGGCACACCTACGCCGCACGTCACCCGGTGGTCTGCACACTGCGGGTGTGCAGACCACTTCGCGCATTCGTGCAGACGACTTCGGAAACTGACACCGGCGCTGTCGAACGTGACGTCCGTCTTCATCGTGTCTCCATGTCGATGTATGTCGATGTCCCAGAGGAGCCGGATACTTCTCGAGCTCCGCTGCCTCAGCGGCGTGCGGGGCACGGATTCAGGCTCGCGCCGGACTCACACGCGCAAAAGAGACGGGTTCTTGCCTGGGATTCCGGGTCCCAGGGAAGAAACCCGCCCTGCCACCGCGCGCGGTTCCGGGCGGACAATGGAAGCCATGAGCCCCGCACCAAGCCGCCCGTCCGAGCTCGGCGACTTCCTCAAAGCCCGCCGCGCCGAACTGACGCCGCGCGTCGTCGGGCTGCCCGACAGCGATGCGCTGCGCCGAGTCGCGGGCCTGCGCCGGGAAGAGGTCGCGCAGCTCGCGGCGATCAGCGTCGATTACTACACCCGCCTCGAGCAGGGCCGGGTTCAGGCATCCGCCTCGGTCCTGACGACGCTCGCGCGGGCCCTGCGCCTTGACAACGACCAGCAGACCTACCTGTACGAGCTCGCCGGCAAGGCTCCGGCGCGACCACGCCGTCGAGCGCCCCAGCGAATCCGCCCGGCCATGCGGCGCCTGCTCGACCAGCTCACCGAGACCCCGGCGATGGTACTCGGCCGGCGCCTGGACATCCTCGCCTGGAACGCCGGTGCGGCCGCGCTCTTCACGGACTTCGCGCAGATCCCCGCAAACCAGCGCAACTACGTGCGCCTCCTGTTCACCGACCCTGTCATACGCGACCTCCACGCCGACTGGGAGGACGCGGCGCGCACGAGCGTGGCCTCCCTGCGTATGGAGGCCGCCCACCACCCCGACGACCCCCAGCTATCCGCCCTCGTAGGGGAGCTGTCGGTACAGGACCCGGACTTCCGCACCTGGTGGGCCTCCCATCGGGTGGCGAGCACCAGCTACGGCACCAAGCACTACCGTCACCCGATCGTCGGCGAACTCATCCTCGACTGCGACATGTGGGCCAGCCCCGACGGTAGCGAGCAACGCCTCATGGTTTTGACCGCCGAACCGGGCACGAGCTCCCACCACGGCCTGCGCATCCTCGGCTCCTGGACGGCAGAACCAACCGCTGAGCCCACGACCACGACCACGACGACCTCATCGGCCGGCACAAGCAGCGAGAGCTGATCACATCTGGTCGCACGGACACGGGTGGAGAACCCTTGACCGCGGTCCCCGCCTCGTGGGGGGTCGGCTATCGGGTGACCCCGGCGAAGTGGCGCACAACATTGTGTACTACTGCTGCCTGTACCTGGTTCTGCCCTTCTACTTGTACGCCGACAATCGTGGCGGGGACAGTTCCGACTGCACCGCGATGACATTCGGGAGGCACGCACGCGCGGTGGCCGCGGCCGGTACGGAACCGGACGTCGAACTCGTCCATCGCCCGTACCAGCTGCTTTGCCGACCCCCGCCGAACTCGTCGTCGCTGTGCCCTCTCACCAGCGGCGGCGCAGGCGCTTGTCGGTGATGGGAGGGGGGAGGTCAATATAGAAGTCCCCTGGGTTGACGTCGACGCCAGGCGGCACGATGTCGTCGATCCGGTCGAGGAGGTCGTCACTGAGTTCCACATCGGCGCTGGCGAGGAGATCGTCGAGGTGCTCGGGGCGGCGGGGGCCGATCAGCACCGCGGTGACCGCGGGGTGGGCGCGGACGAAGGCGGTTGCCATGTGAGCGAGCGGCAGGCCGGCCTCGGCAGTCAGGGCGTTGAGTTTCCGCACGGCGTCGGCCTTGGCGCGTACGCCGGGCTGCGAGAGGTCGAACATCTTCGCGCCCAGCCCGGCGTTGCGGTGCCCCGCGGTGGGGTCGGCGAGGCCGGACAGCCAGCCGGAGTTGAGGGGGCCGAACGTCAACACGCCCATGCCGTACCGCTGGGCGGTGGGCAGCACGCGGTTCTCCACCCCGCGGGTGAGGAGCGAGTACGGCGGCTGCTCGGTGCGGAAGCGGTGGTGTACGCGGCGCTCGGCCGTCCACTGCGCCTCCACGATCTCCTCAGGCGAGAAGAAAGAGCCACCGATGGCGCGGATCATCCCGGCGCGGATCAGGTCGGACAGGGCGCCGAGGGTCTCGTCGACGTCGGTGCGCGGGTCCGGCCGGTGCATCTGGTACAGATCGATGTGGTCGGTGTCCAGGCGGCGGAGGCTGTCCTCGACCGCCCGGCGGATCCAGCGTGCCGAGCCTCCGCGGCGGTTGGGGTCCTCGCCCATCGGCAGCCCGAACTTGGTCGCCAGCACGACGTCGTCCCGGCGGCCCTTAAGGGCCTTGCCCACGATCACCTCCGACTCGCCGCCGGAGTACACGTCAGCGGTGTCGATGAGGTTGACACCGGCGTCCAGCGCCGTATGGATCATGCGAATCGACTCATCGTGGTCGGTGTTGCCCATCGCGCCGAACATCATCGCGCCGAGCCCGTATTCGCTCACCGACAGGCCGGTCCCGCCGAGAATTCTGTGCTTCATCCGTCGCTTCCTTGTGTTTGATGACTGTGAAAGGACCCAAGCACCGCTCGTGGCCAGGACGGGAGGCCCAGCGGGACCGGGGGTCCGGCAGGCCCCCTCTGGCAGGCCCGTGCCGCGGAGGTGCTGGTCTACCGTGGTGCCATGGGCAAGGAACCGAACACGGAGCTACGGGATTTCCTGCGCACCCGCCGCGCGAAGATCACCCCGGAGGAGGCGGGCCTGACGCCGCACCCCGGGGCCCGGCGCGTTCCTGGCCTGCGGCGCGAGGAGGTCGCCCAGCTCGCCGGCGTCAGCGTCGACTACTACGTCCGGCTGGAGCGCGGCCGCCACGCGAACGTCTCCGAATCGGTCCTGGACGCGATCGCGCGTGCCCTGCGGCTCAACGAGCTGGAGCGGGCGCACCTGTTCCGGCTTGCCCGGCCGACCCGCAGCCGGCCGCGCACGCTGCCGCCCCAACGCGTCCGCCCGGGCCTGCGACTGCTGCTGGACAGCCTGACCGAGGTCCCGGCCATCGTGCTGGGCCGGCGCATGGACGTACTGGCCAGCAACCGCCTGGGCCGGGCCCTCTACACGGACTTCGAGGCCCTGCCCGCCCGCGACCGCAACATCGCCCGCCTGATCTTCCTCGACGACTACTTCCGGTCGCTCTACGCCGACTGGGAGGACGCCGCCCGCGGCATCGTCTCCTCCCTGCGCCTGAACGCCGGACGCCACCCGCACGATCCCGCCCTGGCCGAACTGGTCGGCGAACTTTCCATCCGCGACGCCGACTTCCGCAGCTGGTGGGCCGACCACGACGTCTTCCAGCGCACGCACGGCACCAAGCGCTACCACCACCCCGTCGTCGGCGAACTCGTCCTGGGTTACGAGGCGTTCACCGCGGCCGACGACCCGGAGCAGACCCTGGGCGTCTCCACGGTCGAACCCGGCTCGCCCTCCGCAGAACGCCTGAAACTGCTGGCCAGCTGGGCCGGACCCACGGAGCAGGAGTCGCTACCCGGAACTGGCACCCTGCGGGCCTGAGCCCTCCGCTCGTCAAGGGCTCCGATACCGGCACGAGCTGCCCTACCCCCACGCTCGGAACGACTGCATCTTGTGCCGTGAGATGGACGCCGACTTCGAGATCGTGGAGGAGGCGCTGGAACCACCGTCGTGGGCGCCGGGCCGCCCACCTCGCCGGTTCGGGGGTCAGAGAGGTTTGGAACGGAAGACGTGCTGCTGCCCGGGATCAGCACGCTGACCCGGCTGGTCGCTCGCGAGCGGGAACGCGCCACGCGGGAACTGCACGACACCCTCGCCGTGCTGCTCAGCGCGCAGCAGCGGGCGGTGCTGGACCTGCTGCTGGAGGTGCCGCCGGGGAAGAAGGTCTCGGATCTGGAGCGCTGGCGGACCGGCCCGTCGAAGGCATCGGGGCCGCAGATCGCGCGGGCGGCTGGATCAGCTCGATGAGGTTGTCCTCCGGGTCCTTGACGTAGGCGAATCGAGCGCCCGGCTGCACGGCGTCGGCCGGCGGCCACACCTCGCGGCCGCCGGCCGCCACAATGGCCGCGAACGCGGTGTCCAGGTCGCGGACCGAGACCGCCCAGTGGCCGAACCCGAGCGTG
Source organism: Acrocarpospora sp. B8E8 (assembly GCF_039871605.1). Taxonomy (NCBI): domain Bacteria; kingdom Bacillati; phylum Actinomycetota; class Actinomycetes; order Streptosporangiales; family Streptosporangiaceae; genus Acrocarpospora; species Acrocarpospora sp. B8E8. The sequence continues at coordinate 60,801 of NZ_JBDPLV010000039.1, forward strand.
CTCGCGGCGTCCAACGGGTCGGTGTGGGCGCGGCTACGAGTCGCGCCAGCCCGTTCGATCAGCTCCAGCCGCACGCCGGAACGCGATTGCAGCACCACGGTGCGCACGGCAGGCTCGTCGAGCCGGTACTCCTCGACGATCTCGTGCAGGCCGAGCGCGTGCTGGTACCAGGTGCTCTGCGCGTCGAGATCCGCCACGGACAGGCTGGTGTGATGCACGTCCAGCCCCAGATCGACATCGGACATGATGACCTCCATCTCGAAGGTTAATGACACTAACCAGGTAAGTGGCACTAACCTTAGCTCCATGTCAGCGGACGTCAAGCGGCCGAGCGGCCACCACCACGGCGATCTGCGCCACGCGCTGGAGAAGGCCGCCCTGGAACTCCTGAACACCAAGGGGATCGGCGGATTCACCATGGCCGAGGCCAGTCGCCGCGCCGGGGTCAGCGTGGCCGCGCCCTACAAGCACTACCCTGACCGCGACGCGCTGCTGGCCGCGCTGGCCGTGCGCGCATACAGCCAGCAGCGCGAGCGCTACCGCATCGCCATGGCCGAGCACACCGATCCCGGCGCCCAGCTGGCGGCGTTCGCCGCCGCCTACGTCGAGTTCGCCGCCGACCAACCAGCTCTGTTCGAACTCATGTTCGCCGCCGGATTGGACAAGGCCCGCTTCCCCGAACTCGCCGCGGCCGGCCGGGCGCTGTTCACCGAACTGTCTGCGCCCGCCCGAGCCCTGTGCGGCGATGAACACCGGGCGCGTCGACTGATTCTGGCCATCGCGGCCAGCGCCCACGGCCACGCGGTGTTCCTCGCCCAAGGCGTGCTGGACGACCTGCCGAACCCGCTCGATGCAGCCAGACGAGAGGCCGCCATCACCGCCTCGGCGCTGATCGCGCGGCATACCGACTGATCAAACGCTCAGGACACAGCCGACCCGATCGTCACGCTCCACAACGCCGCCTCGAGGACGGCCCGTTCGACTTCGAATCCGATCCGATCCTCTTCACAGGTCGGGCGGGCTGTGCGGGACAGGTCGTTGCGGAGCGGTCCCCGGGCTCGGCCCGGATGTTTCATAAGCGAGCAACTTGATGATCATCGGGATCGGTTCCGGTTCGGGCGAAACACCGTGTTCCGGTGGCTGGTCCGCTATAACACCCACCGCAGGCATTCGGCCAACGGCTATCTCAGCCCGATCGCCTGCGAACACCGATATCCGCGGCAATCCGACACGATCACGCTAGCCGCGTGACAACCCCCGATGCGTGTCCACTTCCGCGGGGGAAGGCCCAAGTGTCCATCCCCTGAAAGCGTGGAGACTCGGTTATGCGGCCTTTCCGTGCCCCTGGTCGGCCTCGGCGGCGCCGACACCGCCGTCCCTCTCGGTCTCGTCACGATCGGGTCCGCCGGCCTCGCGATAACCGCCTACGCCATCACCATCAAGCCCCGGCGTCGCGATCCGCAACCCAGCGGGATTCACTCATGAGCCCCACGCCGAACGCCGGGCTCTGAGCGGCGGTGCACTGCCGACGCGGCACGCTCCCGACCGGGGCTGCCGTCACATGAGTTTGTCGAGGGTGATGGGTAGTTCGCGGATGCGTTTGCCGGTGGCGTTGTAGATGGCGTTCGCGATGGCGGCGGCGGTGCCGGTCACGCTGAGCTCGCCGATGCCGCGGGCGCCCATGGGTGCGTGTGGATCGGGGATGCCGGTCCAGATGACGTCGATCTCCGGCACGTCCAGGTGTACGGGTATGTGGTACTCGGCGAGGCTGGGGTTCATGATGCGGCCGGTGCGCTCGTCGTAGTGGGTGTGCTCGGTCAGCGCCAATCCCATGGCCATGATCATGCCGCCGCGGAACTGGCTGGCCGCGGTCTTGGGGTTGATGACCCGCCCGCAGTCCATCGAGCCGAGCATGCGGCTGACCCGGGTCTCGCCGGTGACGGCGTTGACGCGGACCTCGCAGAACATCGCCCCGTAGGAGTGCATTGACCGCTCGTTCATTTCCGTTGGTTCGTCAGGGCTCGCCTCGACGGTGACCTTGTCGCGCTTGGCGCGGGTGAGGATGGCGGTGTAGGTCTCGTGCCGGGTGGGGTCGTCGAGTTTGGCGAGGCCGGCGTTGCGGGGACCGACCTGTTGTGCGGTGAGCCCCGCGAGCGGTGAGTCGGCACGGATCAGCGTGAGTAGTTCGGCGACCAGCATCTTCTTGGCCTCGACCACAGTCCCCGCGACGGTGGTGGTTTGACTGGACCCGCGGCCCGCGACCAGGCCGGGCATAGCGGAATCGGCGAGCCGGAACTCGACCTGGTCCGGGTGGAGTGCCAGGTTCTCGGCGATGATCTGGGTCTGTGCGGTCTCGGTGCCCATGCCCGCGTCATGTGTGGCGATGTCGACCGTGACGGTGCCGTCGCTGGTCAGCGTGAGCCGCGCCGCCCCACCGTTCTCCCGGTTGTAGATGTGCGAAGCGGTCCCGCAGCCCATGCCGACCAGCCATTCGCCCTTGCGGACCGCGCCGGGGATCGGGTTGCGTTTCGCCCAGCCGAACCGTTCCGCGCCGTCGCGCCAGGCCTTGACGACGTTGCGGGAGGAGAACTCGGCGCCGTTGAGTGGATCGGTCTTGGGCTCGTTGCGGATCCGCAGCTCGATCGGGTCCATGCCAAGGGCGACCGCCACCTCGTCCACTGCGCTCTCGAGGGCGAAGCTGCCGACTGCTTCTCCCGGGGCGCGCATGGCGGCGTTGGCGACCTGGTCCAGAAACGCCCACTGGAGATCGGTCTTCAAGCTGCCCGTTGCATAGGCGCTGAGGCTCACGAACGGGAACGCCTCGGGATGCGGGCTGTCCCTGGTGTGCGTGGCGGTCCCGGTGTGGATGATCGCGTCGAAGCGACCGTCCCGGCGGGCGCCGATGGCCATCCGCTGTTCGGTGAACGCGCGGCCACCGACCATCTGGTACACCCCCTCGCGGGAGAGCGTGAGCCGCACCGGGCGGCCGGCGAGCCTGGCCGCCGCCGCGGCCAGCACCTGATGGCTCCCCATGAATTTCCCGCCGAAGGCGCCACCAACGTAGGGCGAGGTGACGTGGACCTGTCGTTCCTCGATACCGAGGATGTGGGCGAGCGACCAGGCATTGTGCACAACCGACTGCGACGCGTCGTGCACCACCAGTTCGTCGCCATGCCATGCCACGGTGACCGCGTGCGGCTCGATGGCGTTGTGGTTCTGATACTGCGTGCGGTAGGTGGCATCCACCGACACCGCCGCAGCCGCCAACTCGGCCTCCGCATCACCGATCTCATGGTGGAAATACACGGCGCTTTCGGTGCCGTTCGCCTTCGCCTGCGCGAAAGACGTGGTCGCGGGCTCCGCTTCGTAGGTGACCCGGATCAGCGAGGCGGCGTGGTCGGCCTGCTCCTGGGTCTCGGCAAGCACGACCGCGATCGGCTGGCCGTTCCAGCGGACCCGGTCGTCCTGCATGATCGGAAGGTTGTCGTTGCCTGCCGCCTTCTCGTTCGGCCCGAACGGCACCATCGGCTGCATCCGGGGAGCGTTGCGGTGAGTCATCACGAGCACGAACCCGGGCGCCGCCTCCGCAGCGCCGGTGTCGAGCGTGGCGATCCGTCCCTTGGCGATCGTGCTGAAGACGAGCGCGGCATAGACCATGTCGTCGAGCGCGAACTCGGCCGCGAACCGCGCCATGCCCCGCACCTTGAGCGGACCGTCGATACGCGACAGCGCGGCACCGACCCACCCGCTGCCGCGCTGGACCGACACCTCGGGCGCGGCTTCGGACACCAAGCTCACCGGGCCCACTCCGGGCGGGCCGGTGAACGTCGACACCAACGCACCCGCACCGGCGGCACCGAAAATGCCGAGCACGCCCCGCCGGGTCAACGACGTATCTTGCTGTGCCGCGCCCTCGTGCTGGGTGGGCCGGCCGGAACCTTCCACGTTACTCATGCGTCACTTCCTCCCTGCCAGCTCGGCGAGTACGGCGGTGATCGTACGGTTCGCGAGCTCGATCTTGAACCCGTTGTCGTGCAGGGCAGTGGCCGCGTCGAGCTCGGCCTCCGCCGCCGCGCGGAAGGCCCGTGCTGTGGCGGGCCCACCCTTGAGCGCGTTCTCCGCCTCTCGGGCGCGCCAGGGCTTGTGCGCGACCCCGCCCAGTGCCAGCCGCACGTCCTTGACCCTGCCGTTCTTCACCTCCAGGACGGCGGCGACCGACACCAGCGCGAAGGCGTAACTGGCCCGGTCGCGTACCTTGCGATAGGCCGAGCGTGCTCCAGAGGCCGGCGGCGGCAGTTCGACCGCTGTGATCAGTTCGCCGGGTTCGAGCAGCGTCTCGACCTCAGGGTGATCGCCCGGCAGCCGGTGCAGCTCCGTCAGTGGCAGCGTGCGCGCGCCTGCGGCCCCTTCGAGGTGGACGACCGCGTCGAGTGCGGCGAGCGCCACGCACATGTCCGACGGATGGGTGGCCACGCACGCGGAGGACGCGCCGAGGATCGCGTGCGTGCGGTTGAACCCGCCGATCGCGTCGCAGCCTTGGCCGGGGGTGCGCTTGTTGCAGCGCGATCCGTCGATGTAGTAGAAGTAGGCGCACCGCGTCCGCTGCAGGATGTTGCCGCCGACGGTCGCCATGTTGCGGATCTGCGCCGACGCACCCGCCAGGATCGCGCGGGCCAGCACCGGGTAGCGGGTGCGGACATCGCGATCCTCGGCCAGCGCGGTGTTCCGGACTGCCGCGCCGATCAGCAGGCCGCCGTTCCGGCGCTTGGTGATGGTCGCGGGCAGGCCCGTCACATCGACCAGCGCGGCCGGTCGCTCGACCCCCTCGCGCAGCAGATCGACCAGGTTCGTGCCACCGCCGAGATACGTGGCGTCCCTCGCCCCGGCGAACCGGATGGCTTCGGCCGCGTCGCGGGCCCGGGCGTAGGTGAGGGGGGATCATTCCGCCGCCCCCGCATAGGTTTCGGCGATCGCGGCGATGATGCCGTTGTGCGCTCCGCATCGGCACAGGTTGCCGCTCATCCGTTCACGCAGTTCGTCACGGGTGAGTGCGATCCGCCTGGCCGACAGGTCGTCCGTCACGTGGCTCGGCAGCCCACGCCTCGCCTCCGCCGCCATGCCCACCGCCGAACAGATCTGACCGGGCGTGCAGTAACCGCACTGGAAGCCGTCGTGCTCGATGAACGCCTGCTGCAGCCGATGCGGCCCGTCCTGGCCCGCCAGCCCCTCGATCGTGACGATGTCGCGGCCCACGTACTGCACCGCGAGCGCGAGGCACGACACTATGCGCTCGCCGTCGACCAGCACCGTGCAGGCGCCGCACGCGCCCTGATTACAGCCCTTCTTCGTACCATGCAGATGCAGCGTCTCCCGCAGAAAATCCAACAGGGACACACGCGGGTCGGCCGGCGGCGCAACCGCGGCACCATTGATCCGAATTGCTACGTTTTTCATTTCTATCGTCGCTTCCTTGAAATCCTTTGTCCGGATAGGCGATGGGATACCGACGGTCAGGCGACGCGCCCGCCGTGCGGGAGCGGTGAGGGGATGCGGCCAGGCGGCGGCTCGCTCGCTGACGGGTCGACGGCGGAGGGCCCCGCGCTGGAGGGCCGGAGGAAGGTAGGCGGACTTGTCGGGCGTGCCGATATCGGTGCCGGGCGGGACGATCTCGTCGATCCGGTCGAGGATCTCGTCGGTGAGCGTGACGTCGACGCCGGCGAGCAGGTCGTCGAGGTGCTCCATCGTGCGCGGCCCGATGAGCGCGCTGGTCACACCAGGATGAGCGATCGCGAACGCCATCGCGAGGTGTGTCATCGGCAGGCCCGCCTCTTCGGCGAGCGGAATGAGCTGCTCGACGGCGTCGAGCCGGCGCTCATCACTGAAGCTCGTGAGGATGGCAGCGCGGCGGAGGTCGGTCTGCCGGCCCTTAGGGATGCGCCCGGTGAGCATCCCCTTCGCGAGCGGGCTCCACACCATCGTGCCCATCCCGTAGCGCTGGGCGACGGGCAGCACCTCGGCCTCGATGCCACGGCCGAGGATCGAGTACGTCGGTTGCTCGGTGTGGAACCGTTCCAGGCCGCGCCGCTCGGCCACGCACTGGGCTTCGACGATGTCGGAGGCGGGCATCGTAGACGACCCGATCGCACGGACCTTTCCGCTGCGGATCAGATCCGAGAGCGCGGACAGCGTCTCCTCGATGTCGGGTCGGGGTCCGGCCGATGGATCTGGTAGAGGTCGATGTGGTCGGTCTGCAGGCGACGCAGCGAGTTCTCGACCTCGGCCATGATCCAGCGCCGCGAGGCGCCCTGCTGATTGGGATCATCCCCCATCGGGAGATGCACCTTGGTCGCAATGACGACGTCGTCGCGACGCCCCTTGAGCGCCTTTCCCACGATCTCTTCGGACTCGCCGCGGGAATACGCGTCGGCGGTGTCGACGAAGTTGATCCCCGCATCCAGCGCTCTGTGGATGATGCGGACCGAGTCGTCGTGGTCGGGGTTGCCGATGGACGCGCCGAACATCATCGCGCCCAGCGCGTAGGGGCTGACCTTGATGCCGGTCCGGCCCAGTGTGCGGTACTGCATGGTTGTCCTCCTGCGTGCGCTGCTGGTCGCGCGTCCGCTAAACTAAAAGTGGAACATCGTTCAGTCCATAGAATATGGAACACTGTTCAGCAGCGCACGGGGTTACCCGCCATGATTGATCGCACCACCGAAGCACCGGCCGCCCGCCGCGTGCGGCCCGACGTTCAGCGCAACGTGGACGCCCTGCTGACCGCGGCCGCCGAGGTCTTCGCCTCCGACGGGGTGGACGCCCCCGTGCGACGGATCACAGCCAGGGCAGGCGTGGGGGCGGGCACCCTCTACCGTCACTTCCCGCAGCGCTCCGACCTCATCGCCGCCGTCTTCCGCCACGAGGTCGACGCGTGCGCTGAGGCCGCCCCCGCCCTGGCGGACCGGCACGAGCCGGTCGAGGCCCTCACCCGCTGGCTGCGGCACCTGGCACGGTTCGTCGCCGCCAAGCGCGGGTTCAAATCCGCCCTGCACTCCGGCGATCCCGCCTATCAAGGCCTGCTCCCGTACTACATGGAGCGCTTCGTCCCCGCCGTGAAGCAGTTGCTGGACGCCGCAGCCGCAGCCGGGGACATCCGATCCGACGTCATCCCCTACGACCTGCTGCGCGCCATCAGCGGCATCGTCGAACCGGACGACGACGCCTACACCCAGCGCATGGTCGCGCTCCTCGTCGACGGACTACGCTACGGCGCCGACCTTCAGCGGTCGTGATTACGTCCTCCTCGACACCAGCCATCAGGTGGCCGAGCGACGTCACAACTTGTGCGGCGTCAAATCTCACCGCGATGTCGCATACGACATCCGTACGACATCGCTCATGCGATTACGATGTCGACCGTGAGACCCTGAATCACCATGCGGGATCTACGGGCTACGGATGACCTTACCGTTTGAGATCCCTACCAGATGGTGTCAACACCTCTGGGCGCACCGTCTGCGCAGGTCGAAGGCGGCGGCGGGCCAGACGCTGCATGACGGTGCGGCGGGCGTCGAGCGCGTCGCTCTTACCGCTCCCACGCCGTCTGACGCGTTTGGGCCGATCGGACTCGATGACCTGATGGCCAGTGGCGCGCGGGATACGGGCCAGGCCGGCACCGTGGCTGCGGGTGCCCTCGATCACCCAGACGACCTTCGGCCCTGGGGTGTGCTCGGTGGCCCGGCGGACCAGATGCGCATACCCGTCGGCGTCGGCGGCGACGGTGATGGCGGCCAGCTCGCCGCCGAGCGGGTTGACCAGGCAGGCGCTGTGGCTATCGCGGTGGGTGTCGACCCCGATGACGGCATCGACCGATTCCGACAGCATCGCCATGTGCGCGACTCCCTTCGATGTTGGGGGCCTGGGCGAAGTCGTCGCACATGACATCACCCCGGAGATCATGCATCTCCCTTACGAACCTGACGATCTGTGGCACGGCTGCTTGGCCGATGCTGTCATGTCTCGGGAGATCACGCTCGACCAACTCCTGGAGTACCTCGTAGGGCTGGTACGGGCCGGACGGATTCCCCCGGCGGCCCCACCCGCGCAGACCGCTCCCGAGCCCGCCGGCAACGGCCACCCGATCATGACGAAGCGACGGTCATCTCGATCGAAGGCCGAATCCACCGCCGCACGGTGCTCGACGGGCTGATCAACGAGTATTACAGAGCCGCATAGCCGCGCAGGAGAGAACCCCAGCTCAAGCCCCGAATGACGGGTTTTGAAGCGGTACAGGGCGGGCCGGAGGTCACGGTCACCAGCATCCGGTCCGACGGTGGCACGATTGTGTGGCGGTCTGAGGTCAATAGGGGTAGTGGACCGGCTGGTCGGTCGTGGTCAGCCAGCGCCGGTAGGTGAACTCCTCCAGGTTGGAGTCACCTCCCGACCGGCCGCCCAGCCCGGACTGCCCGATGCCCCCGAACGGGGCGAGCGCCTCGTCCTGCGGGGTCGCGTCGTTGACGTGCACCATGCCGCCGCGCAGCCGCCGCGCGACGGCCAGCCCGCGGCGCAGGTCGGCGGTGACCACCGAATTGACCAGCCCGTATTCGGTGTCGTTGACCACCCGCACGGCCTCCTCGTCGCTCTCGACGATGAGCACCGGAGCGATCGGTGCGAAGATCTCCTCCCGCCACAGCCGCGTGTCCTCGGTGACGGACGTGACGACGGTCGGCCGGAAGAACGGCGCTTCGGCCGGGCCGCCGGTCACGATCGCCGCTCCCCCGGCCACGGCCTCGGCCAGCATCGCGTCCGCGCGGGACCACTGGCGGTCGTTGATCATCGGGCCCAGCCCGACCGGTTCGGTGTGCGGGTCGCCGACCTGGATCGCGGCGGCCCGGCGGCCGAGTTCGGCGATGTATGCCTTAGCGATGCCGGCATGCACGACGTGCCGTCCGGCGGTGATGCAGGTCTGGCCTTGGTAGTGGAAGCTCGACCAGGCCCCGATCATCGCGGCCTGCTCCAGGTCGGCGTCCTCCAGGACGACGAGCGCGTTGTTGCCGCCCAGCTCCAGGGAGACCTTCTTGAGCAGGCCGCCCGCCGTGGCGGCGATCGCGCGGCCGACGGTGGTCGAGCCGGTGAAGTGCACCATCGCGGTCGACGGGTGGGCGACCAGGCGCTCACCGACCTCGGCGCCGCCCTGCACCACCTGGAACACCCCGTCGGGCAGGCCCGCGTCCGCGAACAGGGAGGCCAGCTCGGCGCCGCCGCACAGCGGCGTCTCCGGGGACGGCTTCAGCACGACCGTGTTGCCGAGCGCGAGCGCGGGCGCGATGACGCGCATGGCCAGGATCAGCGGGAAGTTCCACGGGGTGATGGCCGCCACGACGCCCAGGGGCAGGCGCTCGGCGAGGCTGAACCGGCCGGCGTGGTTGGAGGGCAGCAGCTCGCCGATGGGGCGGGCGGCGAGCGCGGCGGCCTCGAACAGCTCACCGGTGGCGGCCCCGATCTCGTAGTCGGCCTTGCCGGGGATGCACCCGGTCTCCCGTACGATCAGCTCCCGCAGCGTCGCGGCCCGAGCGGTGAGCCGCTCGGCCGCGCGGCGCAGGACCGCCGCCCGTTCGGTGTAGGGCAGCGCGGCCCAGCCGGGCTGGACCGCTGCGGCGCGATCCACCGCGTGGTCGACGTCGGAGGTCGTCGATCCGGGCACCGTGCCCAGGTGCTCGCCAGTCGCCTTGTCCCTCGCCACCAACGTGGCGGTGTCGTAGTTCACGGACATGTCCGCTCCTCAGCTCAGGGTTGGGGAAACTCCATGGAGACGCCGGGCGAGCGCGACCGCGCCCGCCACCGGCGCTTCGCTCAGCAGGCGCACGGTCAGCCCGGGACGGTCGCGGGTGACGGCGTCGCAAAAGGCATCGAACAGGTCGGGCTGGCTCGTCATGACCCCGCCGGCCGCAACGACGTCGGACGTCCCCGCCCCTCGCGCGACCAAAACGCCGACCAGGTACGCGAGGCTCTCGGCACCGGCGGTGATGGTGGCGCGCGCGGCCGCCGACCCGCGCGCGGCCGCCGCGAACACGGTGGGTGCTCGCGGCGCCCAGTGCTCGGCCGTGGGGATGTCGTTGACGGTACGGGCGAGGCCCACGGCGTTCTCCACTCCGAACGCCTCGATCAGCAGGGGCAGCAGCACGTCGGAGGTGTCCCCGGCGTCGTTCCGGGTGAGCGCGGCCCGGACCGCCTCCCGGACCAGCGCCGGGGCGCTGCCTTCGTCGCCGATGACCCAGCCCCAGCCGCCGGTGAAGGCGAGCCCGCCGCCGGGGCGTACCGCCACGGCGATCGAGCCGGTGCCGGAGATCACCCCGATGCCCGACTCCAGCCCGGCGGCCGGGACGAGCAGCGCGGCGTCGTTGGTGACCACGGCCGGGACCCCGGCGGCGGCTGTCAGCGCGTGGCCGAGTTCGGCGCAGTGTTCCTCGTCGTCACACCCCTGCGCGCCCGCGGCGACCGCCGCGACGGTGGCACCCTCGGGGCGGTGGCGCTCGACGACGGCCGCGATCCACCGGGCCGCGTCGTCCGCGGGCGTGGCGGACCAGGTCTCGCTGGGCTCCACCACGTCGGCCAACAGACGGCCGTCGAGGGTCTCCACCCGCACGTGGGTCTTCGTCCCCCCGATGTCCAGGCCGACCAGGACGATCACAACGCCGCCTCGACCTTGGTGTCGGCGTTGTCGAACACGAACTCCTCGATGTCGATGCCGGCGCGCTCGGCCGTACGGGCGACCAGTGACTGGAGGACCACGGCCTCCAGCAGGGCACGCTGGCTGGGCGGCACGGCGGGCAGGCCCACCACTTGGAGGGCGGGTCCGGGCGTGACGTCCTCCGAGGTCACCAGGATCACCGGATGGTCGGCGGCGGCCAGGGTGCGGGCCAGCGTGATCTCCCGCTCGTCGCCGAAGAGCACGTGCATGGTGTTCCCGGCGGACTCCATCGCGCCGTGCAGATACTGCCGGGTGCTCATCGCGGCGGCCGGCAGCCGTACCGCCTCCCGGAAGAGCAGCGCCCCGGCCTCCGCCGAACCGGCCGACGGGCCGCCACCCACGAAGTCACCGGCGCGGGCATTGGCGAACGGGGCGGCCAGCGCGTCCGCGTGCGCGCCGAGGGTCTCCCCCAGGTCGTGCAGATGGTCCGGCAGCCGCGTCCACGACGGGTCCACCGTGCCGCCGCCCCACGCCTCCGCGATCATCCCCAGGGCGACGATGGTCGCGGTGTAGCCGATCGTCGAGGCGTAGCTGTCGGGGATGCCGCCCAGCGACAGCGCGCGCTCGGCCACGGTGGCGATCGGCGACGGTGCGGCGTTGGTCACCGCGTACCGCAGGTGCGGGTCCACCGACTCCAGCACGGCCAGCGTCTCGGAGCTGCGGCCGCTCTGCGAGACCGCGATCAGCGGGTGGCTGCTCGCCGGGAACGGCAGTGGATGGTCACCGGCGCTCAGCCGCCAGGCGTGGACTCCGCGTCGCCGCAGGATCCACGTCGGCGCGCAGGCTGCGGCATGGCTCGCCCCGATGGCGACGAAGATCGGCCCGCTGCCGCGGAACCATCCATCGGCTTGCCGGGCCGTGACCTCATGGCCCAGCCGCTCGATCGCCTCCCGCAGCGCGGCGAGTTGCCCCGCCCGGGCGGAGACGAAGGAGATGTGACCTTCTTTCGGCGTTGACATTCTTTCCCCAGAATCAGTTAGTCACGAGTTGCAGCAGTGCTGTGCGGTGGACGCGGGAATGTCCAGCGTCGGGTTGCGGCCGAAGAAGCCCGCGGGCTTGAGTTTGAAGCCGGTGGTGTCCACCGGCATGACCGGCCAGTCCTCCAGACGCGGGAAGTGCGTCAGCCCGAACGTGTGCCACACCACGATGTCGGTGCCGTCGATGTCGCGGTCGGCGGCGACCCAGGCCGGCATCCCCGCGCCGCCCGGATGCTGGTTCACGAAGTCCCCGGCGGGATACAGCTCCTCGTGGTCATACGCGGTGACCCACAGGTGGCCGCTGGCGAATCTGGCCCGGCCGTACAGGTCGGACTCGGTGTCGGCCAGGAGCACCGGCTGGCCCTCCGGATGCAGCACGTAGGCGACGTCGTGGCCGAGCCGGTTGCGCACCTCCGGGTTGCCGATGCGCCACACCCGCCCGCGTCCGCCATCGGCCAGGCGTGGCGTGTCGCTCTCCTTGCGCAACCGGGTCACCCGCTGGGTGATGCCGGTGCCGGTCGGGTTCTCCGGGCCGCGCGGCACGGCCACCGCGTCGATCTCCTCGGCGTAGTTGGCGGGCCCGTCGACGGCCATCTCCAGGCGGGCGGCGAACAGGTGCTGGTGGTGCGGCGCGCCGAGCCCGGGAGCGACCTCGGTCGCGTACGGGTAGTCGCCGCCGGGGTTGGGGTGGCCGGAGGTGAAGACCACGCCGGTGGCCTTGACCTCCAGCTCGATCGTGCCGTCGAGGTAGAGGTACCAGTAGAAGCCGTAGTCGTAGTTGCCGACCGTGACGAAGAAGGAGATCACCAGCCGGCGGTTGCGGCGCACGTCGCTCGATCCAGTGAAGTGGCTGGTGTGCTTCCACAGGACGCCGTAGTCCTCTTCGTGGATGCAGATCGCCTGCGGGATCACCCGTGGCTGGCCGGCGTTGTCAGCGACCACCGCGTCCAGGTAGGTGATCTCGCCGAGGCAGTCGCAGCCCAGTTCCAGGGAGTTGGCGAAGTTGCCGAGCAGGTACTCGCCGCCGTCGAAGAAGGTCTGGAACCAGCGTTGCGGGCTCGGATCGGCGTACGGGACGACCATCTCGGCGATCGACGCGCGGTCGACCACCGGACGCTGCCACCCGCCGTCGTTGACGGAGACGTCGCGCAGCACCACGCCCTCGCGCGAGTCGAAGCACACCTGGACCCGCCAGCCGAGCCACTCCAGCACATTGTCGGCGTCGATGGTGAAGCTCGGGCCCTCCGGCTGGGTGATCTCGATCGGCTTGAGGCCCTGGCGGACCGGACCGTTGAACGCGGGGAGGTGGAAGTTGCCGTCCTCCTGCGGCACGGCCAGTAGCGCCGTGTCGAGCACCTCGACGACCTTCTTCTCGATCACGTCGACGTAGGCGACCACGCCGTCGACCGGGTGGGCCCACGGCAGGTCGCTCGCGTCCTTCTGGAGGAAGGTGAGGGTGCGCTGAAGGCGACGGCCTCGTTCGTTCTCCGTCATCGCGGGGCCGGCCGACAGCGGCTGCACCCGCAGGACCGACAGGTCGGTCAGGCCGCGGCGGCGCATCGCCTCGAGCCAGCGTTCGTCCGCGTGCACGATCGCCTCGACCATCGCGAACTCGAGCATGATGACCGGGACCTGGCCGTCGCGGGCCAGGTCCAGCTCGGTGACCGACAACAGCCGGTCCTCCTCGGGGCAGACCAGTACGTCGTGGGACCTGCCGTCGCCCATGTCGACGAGCATCGCGCGCAACTGGCGCGGCGCCGGCCCGGCCTCCCGCGTCCGCCGCTTGTCCGGCTCCTTCAGGCCCACGTACGCGACGTGGGTCGTGGGGGTCAGCAGGTCGTGGCGGGCGAGGATCTCCCGCGCCGCCGAGATCTCGTCGGCGCGGAGCGTGCTGAGCGCCCGGCTGGCGGGCTGTACTTCGGTCACGATGACTCCTCTCAGGACCAGATTAATACCAAAATGCGTACCACACAATACCAATATTGCGATGGCGGTACGGGATGACGCAACCTGGACTGCCATTCGGCGTCAACAAGCTGCCTGTTTATGCCCGTAAGTGGGAAACTGTCGCGAAATCGCCCACACGGAAGACCGGACTCATCTGGTCTTCTGTGGTTTGCATATGCGACAGGGCTTCCGCGATAATGCGATCGTGAACGCCTCGACGCCCGCGTCGATCCACGCCGATCATCCTGAGCCGTTGTGGATCCAGGCGGTGAATCTCATCAAGGACCAGCTCGGCACCGGAGTGCTGAAGCCGGGCGGCCGCCTGCCCCCCGAGCGCGAGTTGTGCGAGCGCCTGGGCATCAGCCGGGTCACCTTGCGCAAGGCGCTGCGCACCCTCGTCGACGAGGGAATGCTCAGCGCCTCGCACGGCCGCGGGTGGTATGTCGCGTCGAGCGCGGGCGCGACTACCCGGGAGTGGCCCAACAGCCTGGAGTCCTTCACCGAGACCGCCCGCCAGATGGGCCTGACCCCGAGCTCGACGGTGCTGCGCCACGAGGTGGTCCCGGCCAACCTCGACGAGGCCGAGCAGCTCGCGATCGCCCCGGGCACCCCGCTGTTCGTGCTCGAACGGGTCCGGCTGCTCAACGACGTGCCGACCGCGCTGGACCTCACCCAGGTCCCGGCCGAGTTCGTGCCCGGTTTCGCGGACCTCGACTTCAGCACCGGCTCCCTCTACGAGCACATCGCCGCCGTCGGCCTCGACCCGGTCAAAGCCAACGCCACGATCGAGGCCCGGGAGGCCGACGACTACCTCGCCGGCCACCTGCAACTCGAGGTGGGCAAGCCAGTGCTGATGATGCGCCAGCTCGTCCTCAGCGGCGCCGACACGCCGCTGTTCTCCTCGATGGTCTGCTACCGAGGCGACCGTTACCGGCTGCGCACGTTCTTCCTGCGGATGGGCGGAGCGGTCCCGCCGCCCCGTGTCCAGCGCTGATCCGTTCACTTGCCGATGCCCGCGCTCAGACCCTGGACGAACTGCCGGGAGAAGACGACGAACAGCACGATGAGGGGCACCGCGCCGAGCGTCAGGGCGCCGAGCAGCGCCGGATAGTCGTTGAGGAACTGCCCCACGAACTGCTGCACGCCGAGCGTCACCGTCTGGTTCTCCCGGCTGGGCGCCAGGATGAGCGGGAACCACAGGTCGTTCCAGATCGGCAACATGGTGACCGAGGCCACGGCCGCCAGGCCGGGGCGCACCATCGGCAACACGATGCTCAGCGTGCGCAGCTCACCGGCGCCGTCGATGCGGGCGGCCTCCTTCACCCCCACCGGCACCGCCCGAAAGTAGGTCATCAGCAGCGCGATCGCGAGCGGCAGGCTCATCGCGGTGTAGACCAGGACCAGCGCGACCAGGGTGTCCATGAGCTGCCAGGAGATCATCGTCTTGATGATCGGCACGGTGCCGAGCCGGATCGGCAACATGATGCCCAGCACGAAGAAGCCGCCGACGAGCGGCGCGAAGCGCACCTTGTACTCGGTGAGGGCGAAGGCCGCCAGCGTCGCGAGCACCAGGGTCAGCACTGTGCTGGCCACGGTGACGATCAGGCTGTTGCCGTAGTTGGTGACGAACTGCCCGCGGCCGAACACACGCTCGTACCCGGCGAGGCTGAAGGTGTCGGAGCCCGGGAGCGCGAACGGCTGCTCGAAGATCGCCGGGGTGGTCTTGAACGAGTTCACCACGATCACGAGGATCGGCGCGATCGCCAGCAGCGCGAACACGATAAGCAGGCCGTGCACCACCAGCGTTCCGGCGCGGTCGGAAACCCGCGTCTTGGTCATAGCAGTCATGCCACCACTCACAGTTCATAGGACTTCAGCCGGCGGTGCAGCAACCCGAAATACGCGCCGGTGACGACGAGAATGATCAGGAAGATCACGCTGGCCACGGTCGCGCCGAGATCGAGGTCCGACAACTGGCCGCTGGACCCGAAGAAGGTCCGGTAGAACAGGGTGCCGAGGATGTCAGTGCTGTAGTTGGGCCCCGGCGCCGACCCGTTGAGGGCGAAGACCAGGTCGAAACCGTTGAAGGTCCAGATGTAGGTCAGGATCGCGATCAGCCCGAACTGCGGCGCGATCAGCGGGAACTTGATCCGCCAGAACGCCGACCAGGAACCCGCGCCCTCCACCCGGGCCGCCTCCAGGACGTCCACGGGAACGGCGAGCAGTGCGGCGTATAGGAAGATCATCGGGATGCCGACGTACTGCCACACCGACATCAGCGAGATCGTCGGCAGCGCCGTGCGCTCGTCGCCGAGCAGCGGGAACTCGACCAGGCCCCACAACGGGTTGATGATCAGCCGCCAGACGAACCCAACGATCACCACCGACAACGTGGTGGGGATGAACAACAACGTCCGGTACAGCCCCGTCGACCTGCGCAGTCGCCCTGAGGTCAGCAGCGCGGCCAGCAGCAGCCCGAGCGGTACCTCCACGACCAGGTGGATCAGGAAGAACTCGACATTGTTGGTGAGCGCGTTCCAGAACCGTTCGCTCGTCGTCGGGTTGGTGAACAGGTAGACGTAATTGTCCAGCCCGACGAACCTGGCGACGCCCGAGTCGGTGTCGTACAGGCTGTACCAGATGGAGTTCACCAGCGGGAGCGCCGCGAACACCACGTAGACCGCCAGCGCGGGCAGGGTGAACACGAGGAAGTAGCGGTAGTGGGCCCGGTTCAACGTATGCCTTTCGATCGCGGGGGGATGTGCCGGGCACGGGTGCCCGGCACATCCCCGTCCCGCGGTGTCGCTGTCGGTGTCACTGCTGCGGCGTGTACCAGCTGGCCAGGCCCTTCTGCAGTTCCTCAGTGGCCTTCTGCGGGCTGAGGTCCTCGTTGAGCATCAGTTGCAGGACCCGCCACACCTCGTCGTCGAACGGCGGCGTGCCGGCGCTCAGCCGGTCCAGGCCGAGGCGCGGGGTGAGCTTCGCGCCCTGCTTGAGGTTTGCGAAGTCCTGCGCGAGCGTGTTGGTGTACGTGACCGGCTGCCTGCCCATCGAGAAGAAGCCGGGCAGCTTGTTGACGTACGACTCCTGGAACTCAGGGCTCGCGGTCCAGGTGAGGAACGTCTCGGCCGCCTCCTTGTTCTTACTGGCGGCGTTGATGCCGATCGCCATGTCTGGCATCTCCTGGAGGTACCGCTCACCGCCGGTGACGTCGCTCGGCGGGCCGAAGACGCCGACGTTGAGGCCGTCCACGGCGACCTGGTTGATGTTCCAGGACCCGTCGGGCAGGATCGCGGCCTTGCCGAGGGTGAACAACTGCGTCATGTCGGGGTACTTGAGGCTCTGAAAGCCCTTCGGCAGGTACGGCTTCCACGCCTCGAACGCGCTGAAGGCGGCTACAAACTCCGGGTCGGTCACCTTCGTGGTGCCCTTGATGAGCCCCTGCCGGCCCTCCTCGCCCTTCCAGTACACCGGGCCGATGCTGTAGAGCCCGTTGTACGCGAGCTGCCACGACTCGGACGAGCCGACGGCCAGCGGGGTGTACTTGCCGTTGTCCTTGATCGCCTTGAGCACGCCCACGAACTCGGCCTGCGTGGTCGGGACCTGAAGGTTCAGCTCGGCGAAGATGTCCTTGTTGTAGTAGAAGCCCGCCAGCACCGCGGCGGTGGGCAGGCAGTAGCGGCTGCCGGCGTCGTCGGACCACGGGTCGAGGGCGAGGGCGTCGAACGTGTCGAGCATGGGCTTGCCGTCGAGCTTCTCGAAGTAGCCCTTCTTGATCCAGGAGCGGTTCACGTCGTACGGCCGGCAGGTGATCAGGTCGGGGCCGGTGCCACCGTCGACCTGGGACTGGATCGCCGCGTTGTACTCGTTGGTGTTGGTCGGGCTGAACTTGACGTCAATATTCGGATGCGAATTCTCGAACGCAGGCAGGATCTCGTCCTCCCACATCGCGAGGTCCTCGGTGCGCCAGCTTCCCAGGGTCAGCACGACCTTGGTGGCGCCTCCGCTCGCGGTGCCCGGGGAGTCGCTTGTGGTGGCGGTCGGAGTCGCGGACGGCGCGCACGCCGAGGTCAGGACGGCAGCCGCTGCCGCGACCAACGCAACGGATGCACGTATTGCATGCATGGGGTTGCCTCTCGTCATCGTTGTCATCGCGTGGCTCCCCCGATGGCCATCGCCTGATGGGGCAGCGTACACACGTGGCGATGGTGGTAACAAGAGGTATTGCTTTGGTTTACTGTGATGCTACCTTTCAAGCCACGGCGTGCCCGCGTCTCCACGTACCGCCCCAGGAGGATCAGATGATCGGTGTCGGCCTGCTCGGAGCGGGTTTTATCAGCGAGTGCTATGCCGAGGCACTCGACGATGTCCGGGACGCGCGACTGGTCGCGCACTACTCCCGCTCGCCCGAACGGGCAGCCGCGTTCGCCGCGAAACCGGGACGCAACACGAGACCACACGAGACCATGGCGGCGCTCTGCAAGGACCCGGAAGTGGACCTCGTCGTCATCGCCCTCCCCAATGAAGTCCATCTGGAGGCCGTGAAGCTGGCCGCCGCCGCCGGCAAGGGCGTCATCTGCACCAAGCCCCTGGCCCGTACCGGACCGGAGGCCGCCGAGATCGTGCGCGTGGCCACCGAGGCCGGCATCTGGCACGGCTACGCCGAGAGCTCGGTGTTCTCGCCCAACATCGCCAAGGCCCACGAGATCGTCCAGGCCGGTGGCATCGGCGACGTGCTCTGGATGCGGGCCCGCGAGGGACACTCCGGCCCGCACGCCCCGCACTTCTGGGACGCCGAGACGGCCGGCGGCGGCGCGCTGCTCGACATGGGCTGCCACACCGTCGAGTCGGCCCGCCACTTCTTCGGCAAGGACAACCCGATCGTCGAGGTGTTCGCCTGGGGCGCGACCCTCGCCCACGCCGACAAGACCACCGGTGAGGACACCGCGATCGCCCTGCTCAAGTTCGCCGGTGGCCAGGTCGCCTCGATCGAGTCGTCCTGGGTCGAGAAGGGCGGCATGCAACTGCGCCACGAGTTCGTCGGCAGTGGCGGCCGACTGGTCACCGACACCGCCTCGACCCCGGTGTGGGGCTTCATCACCCAGCCGGTCGGCTACCTCGTGGAGAAGGCCGACGCCGACACCGGGTGGGTCTACCCGGTGCCCGAGGAGACCAGGGCCTACGGCTTCTCCCAGCAGATGCGGCACTTCGTGGACTGCTTCACGGCCGGTGAGACGCCGCTGGAGACCTTCCACGACGGCCTGGTCGTCAACCAGATCATCGACGCCTGCTACCGGTCGATGAAGTCCAGGACGTGGGAGCCGGTATGACCTTCATCATCTTGGTTCTTGGCGGACGCCAGCGGTGTCCCCGGAGTCGGTGGGCCGTTAGCGAGCGGCGAGCCGGGTGCCAAGTAGCCCGGGAGTAGCTCAGTGCGAGGATTCGCTCCGCGTCAGGAGGTTCTTGCGTTGATGTCGGTGTAGCGGATGTGCGAAGAGCATTCCCGGCCGTTTCTGTAATGTTTCGGGCGTCGCTGCCCGCCCTCGCGGTGATGATGTCCGCTGCGAGGGCGGGCAGCGGGACTTGCCCGCCGTTGACAGCCTGGGCCAGCAGCCGCTCAGGCGAGGGTCAACCTCACGCAATCAGTGCCAGAGCCAGTCTTCAGGCGGAAACGTAAATATTCAGGCTTGGCACGCAGTGTGATGACGGTGCCCTCCCGTCCTGTTTGATGTGACGGTCTGTGAAGTTGATCAGTGCGGGCGGATCTGGTGGGATCATCGAGTGTCCGCCCTGGAGGAGATGTCCCGCGATGAGCTGATCGTGCTCGCGCGCGCTCAGCAGGGGCAGATCACGCGGCTGGCCGAGCAGGTGTCGCGGGTCGCGGAACTGGAAGAACAGAGCGCCGAGCTGGCGGCCGTGAACACCGAGCTGGCCGAGCGCCTGGCGCGGTTGGAGCGGCTGATCTCGCGTAACAGCGGGAACTCGGGGATGCCGCCCTCCAGCGATGATCAGCCGGGTAAGCCGCAGCCGAAGGACAAACGGGCAGGCCAGCGGACGGGCGGTAAGCGCAAGCCCGGGAAGCAGCCCGGTGCCGAGGGCCGGCAGCTGGCCTGGCGCGCCGATCCCGGCGAGGTCGTGCCGCACTTCCCGTACGGGACGTGCGTATGTGGCGATGACCTGGCAGAGGGCCGGGACCTGGGCGTTCAGGCCTGGCACCAGGTGCACGACATCCCGCCGGTGAGCGCGGGTGTGGTTCAGCACGACCTGCACGCGGTCCAGTGCCGGTGCGGCAAAGTGCACCTGGCCGAGCGCCCGGAGGGCGTGGCGTCCGCGCGGGTGAGCTTCGGTGTGCATCTTCAGGCGTTGTGCGTGTATCTGATGGTGATGCACGCGATCCCGGTGCATCGCTGCTGTGCGCTGGTGGAGGCATTGACCGGGGCGGCGCCGTCGCCGGGGTTCGTGCACGGCATGATCGCCCGCGCCGCCGCCGCGGTCGCGGCGGCGAACGCCCGGATCCGGATGCTGCTCACGCTGGCCTACGTGGTGAACTGTGATGAGACGCCGCTGCGGGTCGGCGCGGCGAAGGTCACGAAGGTCAAGAAGTACCTGCTGGTCGCCTGCACGAAACTGCTGACCTGGTACATGCTCGGCGACCGGAGCCTGGAGACGTTCAAGGCGTCGGTGCTGGCGGAGCTTTCCGGGGTGATGGTGCACGATCGGTATCAGAACTACGACTCGGCCGAACTCGGTGAGCACCGCCATCAGCTGTGTGCGAGTCATCTACTCCGAGATCTTGAAGACTGCGTCGAGGAGTACCCCGGCGCGGTCTGGCCCGTTCAGATCCAGCGGACTCTGCGCGGGCTGATCCACGCCGCCGGCACCGCCCGCGAGCAGGGCGAGGACGCCATCGAGGCGGGCGTCAAAGATGAGCTGATCCGGCTGTTCGAGCACGGGGTCCGCGTCGGCCTGTCCGAGGTTCCCCGCATCCCCGGACCGGCCAAGACCGTCACCCAGCCCGTCGGCCGGGTGCTGCTGGAAGTGCTGCGCGACCGTGAGGACGACGTCCTGCGGTTCGCCCATGACCTGCGGGTTCCTCCGACGAACAATCAGGCCGAACGCGATGTCCGACCAGCCAAAACCCAGCAGAAGATCTCTGGGCGGCTTCGATCGGAGACGGCGACCGGCGACCGGTATGCCATCCGCGGCTACCTGTCCACCGCCGCCAAACACGGCGCCGACGTCATCTCCGCGATCCGCGACGCCCTGCTCGGCAGACCCTGGATGCCGCCCGACCCAGCCACCGCCTAACCCACGGGCACGTTCGGTAACCACTCACGCCCGACGACCATCACCCACCGTGATCACATCACGCTGGAATGCGTCGGGCCTGAATGAATACGCGGAACCGACATCGAGTTTGGCGGGCGCGTTTTGACGCAACCAGCTCGCCGCGTTCGCACCCCTAAGGCACGCGGCACTCGCACCTGCATCAGAATCATGCGCAGTCAAATCGCAGTGAACTGAGATGTCGCCGCCTTGTCGGGTCCGAAAATCCGATTCGGGGCTGTGGCCTGCGATGTTGTCACACGATCAGGATGGATCGTCTGGCAGGATCGCGACTCATGTTCGCGTCGCTGCTCTATCTCTCACTGGTTCGGCTCGGCCAGTTCCTGCTGCTGCGGCTACGCACCGACACCAGTAAGAACGTCGACATCATCGTCCTGCGCCATCAGCTTGCCGTCCTGCGCCGCCAGACCGGTCCGACGCGCCCCTCACCGGCGGTCCGGGCGCTGCTGGCAGTACTGTCCCGGCCGCTGCCCCGGATTCGGTGGCCGGCCTTCATCGTGACCCCGGCCACGCCGTTGCGCTGGCACCGGAACATGGTCCGTCAAACCGGATCAAGCCCACAGACCGCTTATACAGCGGCGGCGACTCGAGTCAGCGATCTCAGCTGAGCCAGTACGGCGGCGCTGGGCAACGAGCCATCAGTAACGTCATGGGAGGGCTCATCGAGGAAAGGCCGTCCCCCTTTGCAGGAGAGGAATGATCGGCCTCAACGACTCCCGCGCCTGGGCGACTTCCCTGATCACCCCAGCGGCAACCGCCGATCGCGGACTCATGACCACGATGAGGGCGGCGCATCTGCTGACTACCGGGCCCACCGTCTCCCACCAGCCGGGGCTGTGACATGTTCCGCCGAAGATCTGGACGGGAATACCAGCGTGTAGGGCTCAAGAATAGGATGTGATGTCTGACCTGCCGGTTCTCGTGGTGTCAGCTGGCCGGACCAGCCGCTCGGCACCCCTCAACCCTTCCGTCCCACCAGACGAAGGGCACTGCGCTGGAAGTGTGATCGAGTTCTTGAGCCCCACAGGTTCTGATGCCGTTTCACTCTCTCGACGCTTCAGCGGTGGTTCACTCGCGTTCGCCTTCCCGGTCCCCGCCTGACGGCTCACCCGCCGCCTTTTCCGCATCGCTCACCACGACAGTCTTCAGCTAACGCAGCATGCGGTGGCTTGACGCCTCCCCCCGCAGGGCGGCGCCGAGGGGCCACGAAACCCTCATCTCATGCGCAGCATGCACATCAAGCAAGTCGTCTCCTACACGACGACTCCTCTCCGCGTCTCGTGACGCAAAATGCCGTTAAGTTTGGGTATTCGGGCAGGCCAGTAGGGGCGTGGCCGGACCTGGGTGGCGGATGATCTGATCGGCGGTGCGTTTGACACGGTAGGAGCCGCGGTCGTCCCAACGCGGCAGCCACACCCGCGTTGCTACTGCCCGGCACCGCGCACGCCAAGACCAGGCGGGCCCGCCACGCCGAAGCAGAGGTCCATTTCGCCCATAACGCGAGCGTCTCCCGCTCATCATCGGACAAAACAATCTCAACCGCCGCAGGACCCGAACGCGCCACCACAAACATCATGTCAACTAATGACTCGAATTAAGGCGCGGGACACTAAGTAGGCACTCATGGGCTGCTAGGCCATCGTACGGAGGCGCTAGACCGCGCTGCTGCTCGATACTTCTTCTGTGATCAAACCGATGTCACAAATCGTTGCGGCGACAGTGTTAGCCGCCGGCCTCTCGGCGTGCGCACCGGATCTCGAGGCGTCACGTACGCGTGGCCCGATCCCGGACACCTGGGACCAGGCCGCCCGCGAGGTCACCATCCCGGGCGTCGACTTCGCTCTGGACAAAAGGGTGATACTCATCGATGCGAACCATGCGTGGGCGTACGTCGACGCGTGCCCGAAGACCTATCCGCTGAAGGAGTCTTGCCAGTCCGCTCTGGGTGTCACGGCGGACGGAGGCAAGACCTGGGAGCGGGTGGCCATGCCCGGGCGAACAGGCGAAATGGAGTACAGCACCGGGCTCGACGATGCCCCTCGATGGTTACCGCTCAACGCCTCCACCGTCTCCCTCGTCACCCGCGATGAGATCTACCTGACCCGCGATCAGGGAGACACCTGGTTCACGTACCCCTTGAGCGACCCTCCACTGGAGACCCAGCTCGCAGCGAATCTGGGTGACAACTTCGGAACCCGGCTGGGCAACTATGCCTATGCGTGTCCGGGCACCGGCATGCTCAAGCGTCCGGAGGAGAACTGCGAGTTCACGCTGATTCAGCTGGGCACCGGCCCGGTTTCGCCGCGAGCACCGTTTCCCGGGCGGCCTGCCGTCGTCCAGCAGGGTGGCGATGAACGGATCTGGCTATCCCGCGTCACCGGCGAAAACGAGATGCGCACATCGGTGAGCTCAGACGGGGGTAAGTCCTGGAAGGATCTGCCACCGACGACCATCGGCGGTCTCCAGTTGTCGCCTGACGGTTCGAGGGCCATCATCAGCCATCACATAACGCAGTGGCGGCTCGACGGTGAGCGATGGGTGAAGTTTCCCGGGATGTATGGTAATCGTCAGATGGGTTCTGCGGTCGTGCGCGACGATGGGCAGATCGTCGGCGTGCTTGAGAACAAGGCGGTCTATTTGTCCGCCGACAACCACATCACCGAGATTGCCGGCATGCCCGCAGTGGACATCGTCACGCAGCTGGCCGATGGCGCAGTTGTCTTCCATACCTGGGTGGATTCCAACATCATGTACGTCGGTACCGGCCAGGGCTGGTACTCCTTGGTTGTCACGCCGCGATAGCCGGGGATGCCGGAATCGGTGCTGATGCCCGCGTCGGTACGTCCGGTCACGTTCACGACGCAAACGGTGTCACGCTTGACCCAGGTATGCGACACACCCTCGTCGTCAACGGGATCAAGGTCCGCAGGCCGGTCTTCCTCCTGGGGAGCCCCGGCGCGGACCTGGCGCGTTGGACTCAGAGAGCCGGACTGCTATCTACCCATCCATCCACCCCTCGACCCCATCACCTGGCAGAAAGTTCAAGACGTGCTGGCTGGCCACCCGGTGTGCACACGCTTTGACGCCAGGCCACAGTTCGGGCATGCGGCGTGGTCGAGGTGGGCGCTCGCCTCGATGCGAACCGACCGCCCGCCGGGTGACACGCGATCGTGTCGGGTCCGAAACCCGGATTCGGGGTTGTGACCTGCGATGTGGTCGCACGATCAGGATGGTTCGTCTGGCAGGATCGCGGCTCGTGTTCGTCTCGCTGCTCTACCTCTCGCTGGTTCGGCTCGGCCAGTTCTTGCTGCTGCGGTTGCGTACCGACACCAGTAAGGACGTCGAGATCATCGTCCTGCGCCATCAGCTTGGCGTGCTGCGCCGCCAGA
The DNA here is from genome assembly GCF_039871605.1 of Acrocarpospora sp. B8E8. NCBI lineage: Bacteria > Bacillati > Actinomycetota > Actinomycetes > Streptosporangiales > Streptosporangiaceae > Acrocarpospora > Acrocarpospora sp. B8E8. The sequence continues at coordinate 85,205 of NZ_JBDPLV010000039.1, forward strand.
CCGGTCCGATGCGCCCCTCACCGGCGGACCGGGCGCTGCTGGCGGTGCTGTCCCGGCTCCTGCCCCGGATCCGGTGGCCAGCGTTTGTCGTGACCCCGGCCACGCTGTTGCGCTGGCATCGGGACATGGTCCGGCGAAAGTGGACCTATCCGCGGCGCCGCCCGGGCCGTCCACCGATCTCACCCGAGATTCGCGCGCTCGTCCTGCGTCTGGCAGCCGAGAAACCGACGTGGGGGCACAGGCGAATTCACGGGGAGCTGATCGGTCTGGGCTACAAGCTGGCTCCCAGCACCGTGTGGCTGATCTTGAAGCGGGCCGGTGTCGATCCGGCGCCGCGTCGATCCGGGCCGAGTTGGAGGCAGTTCCTGGCCGCGCAGGCCAAGACGATGCTGGCCTGCGACTTCTTCACAGTCGATACGGTATTCCTGAAGCGGATCTATGTGCTGTTCGTGATCGAGGTGGCCACCCGTCGGGTACACCTCGTCGGGGTAACGGCGCACCCGAGCGGGGCGTGGGTGGCCCAGCAAGCCCGCAACCTGCTCCTGGACGCCGACGACTGGATCGGGCAGATGACGTTCCTGCTCCGCGACCGGGACAGCAAGTTCGTCGCCGGCTTCGATGCGGTGTTCGCCTCGATCGGGGTCAAGGTTGTGCGGACTCCTGCTCGGGCGCCGGTCGCCAACTGCTATGCCGAACGCTGGGTGGGCACGGTCCGCCGCGAGTGCACCGACCGCATGCTGATCTTCAACGAACGGCACCTGCGGACGGTCCTGACCGAATATGCCCGGCACTACAACCGGCACCGGCCGCACCGATCCCTACACCAACGCCCACCAGAGCCGCGCCCTGAAGCGATCAGTTTGGAGCAGGCACGCGTCACCCGGCGCACGGTCCTCGGCGGGCTGATCAACGAATACTCGCAGGTCGCCTGACTGAACACGGATTCTCGGACCCCACACGTCACCGGCGCGGCGAATCCCGACAAGGCCTACGGCGGCATGCGCCACTGGGGCGGCGAGATCACCGCCCTTGACGTGACCGGGCAATGGGATCTGAAACTGCGGATCCAGGGGGCGGCGGATTACCGATCCCTCCAACCCGAGGATCTGCGGAACGTCTATCTCGTCGTCCGGTTCAAGCTCTCCTGATGCGGACGGAACGGGTCGTCCAGGCGGCGCTCAGCCGGGTGCTCCGCTGCGTCGACGCGCAGGCGGTCATCCTGTTCGGCTGCGCCGCGCACGACCGGACGCGCCCCGACAGCGACATCGACCTGCTCGTCGTGACCGGCCCCGGCACCCGCCGCCGCGAGCTGACCCGGGAGCTCCACGACCAGTTCAGCACGTTCGCCATACCCGTGGACGTGCACCTGGTCACCACGGAGGACCTGGAGGGGAACCACGCCGAGGCGGCCTTCCTGCGTTCGATCCTGCTCGACGGGAAGGTCGTCCACGCGCACCCGAAATGGAAAGAGCGTCGCGGGCACTAGCCGGCAACGCTCTCTCGAATAAGCTCAGAAGTCTTTTTACGACGCGACCATTTCCATCCCTGGACTGTTCACCCGAAATACCACGCCCTTAAGTACTGCCGAGTGATTCAATCCTACCCGGAATTCCCGCCTTTACAAAGTAGATCTTTTATAGGCGGCGGACCAAGGTGGAGATCATTCGTTCCGCCATCGTGCGCAGATGCGGCGGCAGGCCGGGATGTCGGGCCTCCAGAGCCCTGGCCAGGAGGGAGGCGGCCGCGTCGGCGTCCTCCTGAAGCTGGCGGACGCGGGCCAGGCGCAGCAGGGCAGGGTGTGCGTGCCGGAAATAGTGTCACCGGGCCTGACCTGCGGTATCGGCAGCCGTTTCGTTCGTGATTCGGCTGCGAGATGAAAGACTGCCTGGCACCGTGAGTAGTTGTGGCCCTACGATTGGTCTACCTGGTTCTGCTTCGCGTGTTCGGCTGGCTGGCCCTTGTCGGTGCCGAATATTCGGCCACCCTATGCGACCTGGGCGTATTCATGGATGAGCCCGCCGAGCCGGTCTCGTCGGATGACCTTGATGTCGGCGTCGAAGGGGTCAGATAGCGTATCGGGTCCGAAAACCCGGATTCGGGGTTGTGACCTGCAATGTTGTCGCACGATCAGGATGTTCGTCTGGCAGGATCGCGACTCGTGTTCGTCTCGCTGCTCTACCTCTCGCTGGTTCAGCTCGGCCAGTTCTTGCTGCTGCGGCTACGTACCGGCACCAGTAAGGACGTCGAGATACTCGTCCTTCGCCATCAGCTTGCCGTCCTGCGCCGCCAGACCGGTCCGATGCGCCCCTCGCCGGCGGACCGGGCGCTGCTGGCGGTGCTGTCGCGGCTGCTGCCCCGGATCCGGTGGCCGGGCGTTCGTGGTCACTCCGGCGACGCTGTTGCGCTGGCACCGCGACATGGTCCGGCGAAAGTGGACCTATCCGCAGCGCCGGCCGGGCCGTCCACCGATCTCCAACGAGATTCGCGCGCTCATCCTGCGTCTGGCGGCCGAGAATCCGACGTGGGGGCATCGGCGTGTTCATGGGGAGTTGGTCGGCCTGGGCTACAAACTGGCTCCCAGCACCGTATGGCTCATCTTGAAGAAGGCCGGTGTCGATCCGGCACCGCGCCGATCCGGGCCGACGTGGAAGCAGTTCCTCACCGCGCAGGCCAAGACCATGCTGGCCTGCGACTTCTTCACCGTCGACACCATATTCCTGAAACGCATCTACGTGCTCTTCGTGATCGAGGTCGCCACCCGACGGGTACACCTCGTCGGGGTAACGGCGCACCCGACCGGGACATGGATGGTCCAGCGGGCCCGCAACCTGCTGCTGGACGCCGACGGCTGGATCGGCCAGATGACGTTCCTGCTCCGCGACAGGGACAGCAAATTCGTCGCCGACTTCGATACGGTGTTCGCCTCGATCGGGATAAGAGTCCTGCAGACTCCTCCACGGGCGCCGGTCGCGAATTGTTATGCCGAGCGCTGGGTAGGCACGGTACGCCGCGAGTGCACCGACCGCATGCTCATCTTCAACGAACGACACCTGCGGACAGTCCTCACCGAGTACATCCAGCACTACAACCGGCACCGGCCGCACCGATCCCTGCACCAACGCCCGCCGGACCCGAACCCTGAGGTGATCAGCTTCGAGCGGGCACGCATCACCCGGCACACGATCCTCGACGGACTGATCAACGAATACTCCCAGGTCGCATAGCCAAATCCGGGTATTCGAGCCCCACAAGGTCCAGTGGCGTTTGACCAGGTGGGCGTGCCAGCGTAGCAGCGTTCGCGGGGTGATGATCAGGCGCAGCCGGCGGCGCTGGGCGTTGCGCAGTATCCGGATCAGCCCGGACAGCAGGGCACGGTCAGCCCAGGACAGCCGCGGTGTCTTCACCTGCCGTTGCAGGACAGCGAGCTGGTGGCGGAGGACGAGGATTTCGACGGTCTTGGCCACGTCGGAACGAGGGAGCAGGGCCAACCAGCCGAACACGCGAAGCAGAACCAGATAGACCAGACGTAAGGCCATGACTACTTACAGTGCCAGACAGGCTTCCACCTCACAGCCGATTCACGAACCTACAGTCAGGCGATACTGCAGGCCAGAGGCGGTGACACATTTTCGGCACCGACAGGCGACGTCATCAAACCCGCGCCCGACGATGTCACTACCAGCAACGACAACTCAGAGATCACTAAATGCGGCTGCCCTACTAGTCCTGACCTGAAAGCCTGATTGATCAGGCCGACTGCGATCCCCGACTCCGTTTGGTGTTTATTCGACCATTTCATGCCGGGACAGCGGGCCAATAACATTCTCTTTTCGCCTGCTGCCGCGTCTGGCGCCGGAACCGCTCAGCGCCCGGGCGCCGCGACGTCGACCTCGGCCTTGAGCCGATCGGGAAGCATGTCCAATATCTCAGACTTATAAAAGGCAAGCGTTTCCAGAATGCTGTCGTCCACCCATTCCCTGACATCTTCGAGATTCGAGTCCAACAATTCTAGAACAAGTCCAGAGAACTGTTCGACCCGTACCATGTCCCGCTCTCTGAGCGCACTCAAGAACTGGGTGGCGATAATTCTCATGTACGCGGAGTACGGAACCGGAAACCCGGTTCCTTCCTCCCGGTTGGCAGCCTCTATACGCCTGATGACAAGATCGAATTCCGGAACCCATTTCACCATGACAGACGCGATGAAAGGCCGATAATCGTCGACGTCATCAAGGGAACCACTTGCCAACCACTCACGTGCCAGGTCCATCAAGGTCCTCCCGCGACCGATCTCCGGACGGACGACCCAGTCCCGCACGGTGCCCAGCAAAGTGTGGAGGTTGTCCTCGTCGCTGACCTCGCACCGCTCGACGTGGGATCGGCCATTCTCGGCCTCAACCAACTCCACCTCCGCATGTCCGTCGCTCGTGAACAGGACTTGCCCGAGGAACCCGACACTCTCCAGCGTCCAGGCGAAAGACGTCGCTCCCGATCCCGGCTCCGCCACCTGCAAGTTGGACTCGACCGCTCCCCACGAGCGCTGGACGCTTTCCCGGTCGATCCAGTCCTGAACGGCTTTCAGGAGATTGTCCCCCTTGAGCATGCCGCCCGGCCTCCATTCAAATCGACCGCCCGCCTGTTTCGCAAATCTCCGGCACCCCTCTTCTGGAATGATTCGGAATGCTCACGGCCAGTGTACCCCTGCCGTCGGTGGTACGCGGTACTCTGTGCTGCAGCACGGGAGCCGATTGCTTAGGTGTACCCATCGGCAATCTTATGCGATCAGTTGCCCTTCATTACATGACCAACTGCTCTGGATCTTTGTAGCCCGGCATCGGGCAGATATTGTTGGCCAGGCACTGGTGTGCATCGTAGAAGAGGCTGGCCAAGCCGACGTAGCCGAGCGCGTTTCCCAGCTTCCCGATAGAGCGCAGGAATTGCCCGACATTCGACCCGTTTCCGCGTATATGAATATCTCTTCTGCCGCCGCGGTCAGTTGTGAATTTCTCACCGGTGATGTGCGAAACCGCCCGACGTTGCATTGATGCTCCGACTGCCGATCCGAACGCCTGGAGCCGAGTCGGTTTCGCGTTTAGCCATGCTGTTACCTTCCCGGTCCGATCCACGGTAGTGGTTAAGCTTTTCCAGATCTTGGAAAACTCTGCCTCCGCCACTTTCCGATCTGCTGCGGAGAGCAACGTTCCCCCCGCCGCTCGATCTTTCTGAAGCAAATCGCTCAACCCGGAAGCCAGCTCCGCCGCCTTGACTGCGTGGTACTTGCCGTTGAGCGCCTGACCTGTGCGCATCTCATGTTCGTAGGCAGCGCTCACTGATCCGTCTCCTACCACACCGGCAGCCGTACCGGGCCGGGCATAGATTCCCCCATCACCGCTCTGCAGAATCGACTTGAGGGTCGGATTCGTGACGAAAGGTGGCGTTGCCGGTCTATTGGCCACCCATGACTTCCCGTCCCACTTATGTCGGGCTTTGAAGTCATCACATTGGGCCCTGGTCATCTGCGCGCAGGGATCCGGAATGAGACCCGTCGGGTCGGACAATCCGATCGGGTTGTTGGCCGCGTAAGAGTAGGGGTTGGGCCATTGTGGCTTATCATCTGCGATGATCGGGTCAGGGGAGATGAACCTGCCGATTGACGGGTCGTAGTACCGTGCCGACAGGAGCACCAGCGCGGTTCCCGTATCTTCGGTTTTCTCTAGGAAACCGCGGTCGGTGAAGGGGAAGGCATCGCTTCCGCGTCGACGGCCGAAGGGTTGGAAGCGTTCGCGGTTGACCTGTCCGGTCGCATCACTAATGGCCATCTGAGCGGTACCGTGCAGACCTGAGGCCAGCCATATGATTCCGCCGCTTTGTCCGTCGTGTGTGGAGCGCATGGCGACGGTGGCCCCATCGAAGCCGGTGTAGTAGCGGCTGGCACTGACCGCCCCGCCCTTGACCTGGACTTCCATGCTGCCGAGGTAGAGAGTGGCGGTCCCGTCGGGTCCCCGTCGGATCAGGCGTTCGCCGTCGGCGTCGTAGACCATCGTGGTGTCGCCGCCATCGATAGTCGCCTTCTCCAGCTGGCCGAGTTCGTTCCAGGTAAAGGCGCCTTCTTTGCCTGCGATGGTGCGGGTGGCGAGCTGACCGGCGTCGTCGTAGGTGTAGGTGTCTGTTCCGTCCGGTGTCGGAGGTGGCGTTGGGGTGGGCGATGGACTCGGGGACGGGGACGGGGACGGGCTGGGTGAGGGGGAAGGTGAGGGGCTGGGTGAGGGGGAAGGTGATGAGGCGGGGGTGATGGGGGTGTTCATGTCGGCGCTGATCTGCTGTTGGGTCAGCGCGTAGTTGTAGATGCGGAGTTCGTCGATCAGGCCGTCGTAGAACTCGCCCCACTCGGAGCTGCCGCCGATCCGCAACGGATTGTTGCTTGATTCGACGATCAGGGACACGGCTCTGCTTGCTGCCAGGGTGCCGTTGACATAGAGGGTGGCGGTGGTGCCGTTGTAGGTGAAGGCCAGGTGGCTCCACTGGCCGATCGGCAGCGTGGTGGTGCTCCAGACGCCGTCGGCTTCGTCGGAGTTCTCTTCCAGCATGAAGGCGTTGGGGCCGTTGCCGCCCAGGGCGGTCCAGAGGCTGTAGGCGAAGATGCCGTCGAGTTCTTTCTGGACCAGCGTGCGGGAGCCTGTGTTGGTGTCGGGTTTGACCCAGGCTTCGATGGTCATGCCACTGGTGAGGTCCAGGGAGGCGGAGTCGGGGACGGTGACCCAGCTGGTGGTGCCGTTGAAGTTGAGGGCTTGGCCGTACTTGCCCGCAACCCAGGTGGTGCTGCGGGTGGTGCCGTTGTTGTTCTTGCCGGAGGTGTCGGCGACGGCGGTGCCGGTGCCGGCGTCCATGGCGTAGGCGGCGACCAGTTCGGGCGCGGCTTGTAGAGTCAGCCGTCCAGGCCGTTTAGGCAAGGCGGCGGGAGCGGGAAGAGCGGGGACGGGGGCGGTGGTCTTGGGCTCCAGGAGGGCTTCTGGGACGGCCTTGTGGGCGGTCCCGGAGCGTGTATCACCCTGGGTCGTTTGGCCTGCGTTGGCCTGGGGTTGGTCTCCACCGGAAAGGCCGGAGGGGGTGGTGCGGGTGATGGAGGTAACCGCGTTCGGCCGCTCCGCTGCGGGTCCGGCGGGGTAGCCGTAGGTCGCTGTCTGGCCGTTGTCGGTCAGGGCGGTGATGTTTCCGACCCCGTCGTAGGCAAAGCTCTGGTTGTATGGGGCGATGCCGAGATGGTCCGGGCCTGCTGCGCAGGACTCGCCGGTGGTGGTGAAGGCGGCCGCCAGTCGGTGCACGCTGTCATAGCTGAAGCATTCGGACTGGCCGGGGCTTCCACTGGTAGCAGTGGTCGTGTCCAGAATGCGACTGATCTCGCCGGAGATGTCGTAGCTGAAGCGGTCGTCATGGACGATGGTGGGGCTGGAGGTGTCGGCGGCGGTTTGCAGGACCGAGCGGTTGAGCCAGCCGGTACCGGTGTCCCACTCCAGCATGCGCTTGATCTTGCCGCTCGCGCCGTAGCCACGCTGGGATGGACGGCCGATGGATGTGTAGCTCGTGGAGTCCACGTAGGTGGCAAGCGGCGATGTCAGCCGGTCGGGCTGACCAAGCGGGGTATAACTCTGGGTCACCGTCTCAGCTACGAGACCCCCTACGGCAGGCATCGTGAGATCAGACAGCTGCCCAGCCGCGTTGTAGGTGCTGGCGAAGCTGTAGGAACCGGCCAGCAGCCCTTCGCTGGCGGGGATCGTGAGGGTAGACCCTGTCGGCCGGCCCATCACGTCGTAGCCAGTGACGGCGTCGACGTAGGCATGGCCGCCGATAAAGCGAGTGGCGGAGGTCAACCGGCCCTTTGACAGAGTGTCGTAGACCCATTCGGCCAGCTTGGTGCCAGTCCCCGGCTCACCCGCCCACATCGCGGTCTTGCGACCTAGATCGTCATAAACGTGGGAGATCGTCTCCGCGTTCTCGTCGGTCGAGGTCAGCACACGTCCGGCCGCGTCGAAGGTCTGGCTGGAGTCTCCCGCGTCGGGGTCGGTGGCGGCGATGCGGCGGCCGAGCAGGTCGTAAGTGAACGTGCGCACGTTGCCGTTGGCATCGGTCTGCTTAGTCTGCGTGCCCTTCAGGTCGTACTCGTAGAGAGTGTCGTAGTGGCTGGTGGCGTCCTTCCATTCCTCGACCTTGGTCACGCGGCCATCGGCATCGGCGTAGGAGACGGTCTTCCCGCCGCTGGGCGGAGCTACCTCGGTGCGGTCGCCGAAGTAGGCGGTGCTCGTACGGCGCAGCTCGGTGGCGCCGCTCATTTCAACGGTCGCCGTGGTGCGGCCCAGGCCGTCGGTCAGGTTCTTGGTCCACTGCGGGAAACTGGTCATGGCAGCATTCAGCAAACCCGTGCCCGGCGCAGCTATGTTGTGAGCGGGAGCGCTGGTCGATGTCGTCAGGCCGCGCGGATCGTAGGTGATGACATTGACGACCCGGCCGCCGGCCGGGGATGCGATTTGAGTTTCACGCGGGCGGCCCAAACCGTCGTCATAGGAATACTTCATTACGTATGTGGAGCCGGATTGCAGGGTTGACTCGGTGATCCGCGTCGGACCGGTCACCGTGCCGCTCACATCGACCGGGATGGTGTACGCGACCGTGGTGGCGGGTACACCGCCCGACTTCGGTTGAGCCGGAGTCCACAACGCGATCGTGCGGCCCAACGCGTCATAGTCGATATTGGTGTCCCGATTGTCGGGGTCGCGGATACCGACGACGCCACCCCAAGCCGCACGCCAGGTGGTTGTCACATGCCCGAGAGGGTTGGTCACGCTGGTGCCGTTGACCGGTAGACCAGATACAGGTGTGTAGGTGGTGGTGGTGATTTTGCCCAGCGGGTCGGTGGAGGAGACCGTACGTCCGTAGCCGTCGTAGTCCGTCCTCACAGAAGTGAAGTCGCTAGTGGTCGTGTAGCTGCGAATCTCGGTCGCATGCCCAGCTGTAGGCGCGTTGGTGGCTTCGGTGGTCGCGCCGTCGTAGAGAGTGAGGGTGCGGCCCACAAGCTGGCCTGATGTACAGTCGTCCCCCGCCCGGCGTTCCTCTGCCGCCTTATAGGAGATCATCCACGCGCCGCCTGTGGTGTTACGCGCGTACGTGATCGCGGTGCAGGTGTTGTCGGAGGCGACACCACGCTCGCCGTAGTCGTTGACGTCGCTGGGCAGGCCATCGGCGTTGTAGATGGTGGCGGTCTCGGTGTACCGCCAGCCCGAGCTCACCTTCTCCCGGCTGACCTGCCGGGTCTGATTGACCTGGTGAGGATCGGCAATCCCAGGACCGTTACCGGTGGTCACGTTCGTGTACTCGTATCGGGTACCCGCCTGCTCCTGGAAGATCATGGTGGCGGGAATGGTCGGGCAGGCGCCGCGGTCCTCCCAGTAGGTAGAGGAACTGGACGGCATCTGGCCGGTGTTGTTGTTACGGATGGAAATCCAGTGGTGATTGTTGCGAGAGACCCGGTCGCCGAAGGAATAGGTGACCGAAGACGACCACGGGCTGTACTGGCATTGCTGCGTGGGTGTGGTCCAGCCGGTCACCACATGGGTCTGCTCCTGCAGCGTGCGGCCGGACAGCATGCGCAGGTCGTTGACGGTGTTGTTCTCGAAGTCGGTGATGGTGGTGTTCTTCGGGGTGCCGTTGGCCAGCTTGTCCTCATACAGGCCGCGGAAGAACGTGCTGGTGGTGACGCTGTAGCCGGAGGCGTCGGTGCCGCTGCCCTTGATCGTGCGGACAGTGGGATAGCCGCGGAACTCGCTCCACTCCCCGAACCAGTTCACACACGGCGGCTGCGGCGGACGCACCGGCGGATCGAAACACGAGGGAGTGGGAATCGCGTAGACGCCGGGCAACGCCCAGGCGGGACTGCCCAGATACTCGTAGGCGGTGACCATGTCCGGCGACCCGCCCACCAGGTCACGTTCGACGACCCGGGTGACCATGAACTTGTTCCACACCGAGCCGACGAGGTGGAACACATTGTTGGCGTCCATATAGTTGTCCGCGTACAGCCAATAGCAGTCGCTGCCCTCGTTGTCCCGGTCGACCGCGCGCGTCTCTCCGCTGATGTGGCAGCCGGAGGGCTGGCCGTAGGTGACCTCCATACGGCCGCCCATCTCGTTGGTAACCGCGGCGATGCGCGGGAAGAAGACTTCGGGCCGATCGCTGCCGTTGGAGTCGTTGCGGTTGTTCAGCATGGTCGCATCGAACCCGACCGGGGGCAGGGCGATGTCGGGGCCGTTGCCGGCCAGGCCGACTTGGCGGATGGAGTCCAGCCACAGCAGCATGCCCTGGGTCTCGCCGCCGGAGACCAGGCCGCCCAGCCAGTCCTGGCCCAGTTCCAGACGGGTGACGTCGTCCCAGCCGCTGGTGGCGGGGTTGTGGGTCTGGATGGTGACCGAGGCCAGCCGTTTGGAGATGAAGAAGGCCGGGCCGTTGAGGAAGCATTGGCTGCTGGGGACCTCGCAGCGAAGGTCCAGCGGCACGTCGCTGAGACCGTCCAGGGTGCGGTCGACCATGTTGAACAGGACCCGGGCGGTGGGGGCGGAGCCGGTCACGTTCTGGTTGGAGCCGTAGGAGACCTGGGTCAGGTAGCCGCCGCGGTCGTAGGTCTGCCAGCAGGCGCTGAAGCTCATCCGCTGCGAGCAGTAGCCGTTGGTGTCTCGCTGGTAGGTGTAGTCGATGACGTTGCCCTTGGGGTCGACCTCTTGGTCCAGCAGCCACCGGTAGGGTGCCTTGCACATCGAGGTCGCCCCGCCGGTGGCCAGGGGCACCCACAGGTTGTGGCACGGCTCGCCGGTGTCATCGCCCTGGAAGGGGATCTGCAGGCTGGCATCCCGCTGATATCCGAGGCGGTAGCGGGTGCCGTCCTGGGTGGTGATCTGCCAGTACGGCTGCCCGGAGGACGGGCTGGAATCCACTAGTTCGATCTTCCAGCCGAAGTCCTCCACCGTCTTCCAGTCGCCGCTGGTGGCGTCCTTGACGATGTTTGAGGACCGCCCGCCGACCGACAAGGTCAGGTCCCGGAAGGTGGGATCACCGCTTCGGGAGGCCCAGCACCGGTCGACACCGTCGTCACAGGGGCGGAAACTCTGTTCGATGAAGCCCTGGTTGAGGTCCCAGCCCGTGCCGATCACCGACGCCTGGTTGTTGGTGGCGTCCATCAGGCTGTCCACCGAGGAGGAGGAGTAGTCGAACGATAGTTTCGGGCCGTCACCGGCTGGGGGCGGCGGTACCGGGATGGGGTAGGAGTAGGTGAATCCGCCGCCGGACAGGCCGACCTGCCAGGTCCCCGCCGGCTTCAGATCCGTGACCTCGAACGACCCGGTCGTGCCGCTGGCGGTGGCGCTGGCCGAACTGGCCACCGCGTACACCCACGCCTGAGAATCTGCCGTGGAGGCAGCCGGAGCAGCCTCCACGAGCGCGGTGAGCGTTCCCGCCGCGACATCGTTGACCACTGGAATCAGCTTGGACTGCATGGCCGCCTTCGCCCGGCACGCCGCTGAAGGCACGCTGTCCAGGACGCACGCGGGCAGCCGGACTATCGACAAACGGGACGCGAAACCCCCGCTGTAGGCATCGCGGAAACCCGAATAGTCCACCGACAGCGACACCTGCCCGGCGGCACTCCCGGCGTCGGCACGTACCACCCGTAATGCGATGCCGAGCCCGCCGATCCGGCGTGCGGTCGCATCGTCGAAGGTCTCGACCTTCACCCGCGCCGGAGCGACTCGAGCGACCTGATCGACACGCAGCGCCGCCGCCACGTCAGAGGAAGCCAACGCTTTCCCAGCCCGGCCAGCCACGGGCACCAACGGCTCGGGATAGCCGACCTTCACCGGCAGCGACCCCACCGCCACCGGTATGGCTCCCACCGCCACCTCACTGGACCCCGCCTTCGGCCACACCACCGCTCGCCGTACCGGGGGTTTGTAACGATCCTCCGCACCCGGCGCCACCGCTGGCACGGCAAGGGGACGGCCGACGACCGAGTTCTCCTTCATCGGCTCCGGCAGTTCCGCCGCCGACGCGGCGCTGACCAGGCTATCCGGTACGCCGATCGTGGCGACGAACACGGACACCACGACCGCAAGCGCAGTCGCGACCAGCCTGCCACGCACTCTGACCACGCGACACCCCCATGCATCACAAGCCCCGTCAGAACTACAGCCAGATCATGCAATGGGATAAGGAGAAGATAAAGGGTGACATATGGCGACATGTGTGAGGGCGAAGCCACCATGTGTAGTTGACGGTCGTCTCAGAGACTTAGCCGATCCAGAATGTGACGAGAGTCACACATTGCCTACCGCTATATTACGAAGCCTCTCGACACCCTGACGGCTGTCAATGGCCACTTGGCGCCGCCGTAAATTGATCGGCCCGGACCACCACGATCGAGGCCAGATGCCCGGCCTGCGGGACCGGACGCGGCATCGGCATGGCCGGTACCGCCGCCGGCTGGATGACATGGCGCTGACCGGACGCCGCATGGTGATCGACCTCCGGTTGCCGGGTCCGCCATCTCATCCGGGACCGGGACGGAAAGTTCCCAGCCTGATGGATGAGATTTTCGCCAAGGCGGGCATCGAGACGGTGCTCACCGGTATCCGGATGCCGCGCATGAACGCGATCATGGAGCGGTGGGTGCAATCCTGCCGCCACGAACTCCTGGACCGCTGCCTGATCTGAAACGAACGCCACCTGCGTCATGCCCTGCGCGAGTACGAACGCTTCTATAACCAGCACCGGGCCCACCAGGGCCTCGGGCAAACGGCTCCGTTACACGCCGTTCCAGCTCCGATCACTGACCCGGAGCGAATCGCCAGCCTGAACATATGTCGACGAGACCGGCTCGGCGGTGTCATTCACGAGTACCTGCATGCCGCCTGAGCTGCATGGACGAGAATTTCGGCAGGCGCACAGTCCCGAAGCGGGTGTTTCATTGGTGACCTGTCGGGCTCGAAAATCCGGATTCGGTTTATGACCTGCGGTGTTGTCGCATGATCAGGAGGTGTGTGGTGCGAAAAACTCGACCTGGGGCTGCTACCTGCGATTATGCGGTGATCGAAGATGGCGGTCTGTCATGGTTGCAGACCATGATGTGGTCTCTGCTCTACCTGATCGTCCGGCGCCTCGCCGCCGGACTGGTTCTCCTTGCGCGTGGGAACGACGCCAAAGAGGTCGAGATCATGGTGCTGCGCCGACAGATCGCCCGGCCACTGCTGCAACCCGCCGATCGGATGTGGCTGGCCGCGCTGTCGCGCCTGCTGCCCCGAGACCGCTGGACCGCGTTCTTCGTCACCCCGGCCACACTGCTGGGCTGGCATCGCGACCTGACGCGGCGACGCTGGAGATATCCGCACCGTACACCTGGCCGGCCCGGCACCGCCGCCACGGTACGCGGTGGTGTAGTCGCCGCTGGCGTCCAGGTAGATGATGACCTGTGCCATGGCCGGGGAGTTGGGTGGCAGGGCGGTGCGAGTGTGGGCCAGCAGCCGACCGTACCCGGCCCAGTTCTCGATTGTCCTAGAGCCATCAGGGAGTGCGGTGGCCAGCAATGTGGCCCGCCTCTTCGCGGATAGCGATCTGCTGGTCGGGGGCGAGGTCGGCAAGGGTGACGGCTTGGACCAGACGATGCATGCTGACCGTCTCCCCGGCACCGTCGGAAGTCAGGGTGATCATGCTGTAGGAGGCCAGCTCCGCCAACATTTCCGCCACCTAACACTCATCGGCATCCCCCACCCCATACAGGACCTCAATGGGCAGATGATCAGGCGCATAGTAAGCCAGCAACGCCAGCAGACGCGGCGCCAGCGCATCCCGTTCGGTGATGCGCTCCCGGGTCAGCGCCCACACCTGCGCGATGACTCTCTGCGGGTCATGGCCCGGTGCCGCCGCCCTGTACGCCCGGACGGGGGTGGCCCGCAGCAGGTGCCGGTAGCGGGGCACGCTCATGCCGGGGGTGCAGGCGATGAACGCCCCCGGCTTGGGTCAAGGCCAGCGGCAGGCAGCCCAGCTCCTCGGCTAGGGCACCCAGCTCTCGCGCCGTCTCCGCTTCTGACTCTGTGCCAGCCGTTGCGGCGCCCCGCGCGGCGCCGCTGATCAGGCTGGCCAGCAGCGCGGGGGCCGCCTGCAGGGTCAGCACGTCCAGGTTGATCGACGCGCAACCCAGGGCCTGCCAGCCGATGTCGCGGCGGGTGGTGATCAGGACATGTCCGCCCGACAACCGCCCTAGATACGCCTCCACATCGGCGACCCGCTCCACATTGTCCAGCACTAGCAACCAATCAGGGTGGGCGCTCAGCCAAGCCATTGCCCACGCCGCGGCTTCTTCCACGGTGGCCTGGCCAGCTGCGATCGAGTGCGGGCTGGCGCAGATCGCCCGCGCCAGGTTGGCCAGCGAGGTCTGGATGTTGATGGGAGTGTCGGCCTCCGCCCACCACACCAACCGGTACCGGCCCCGATGGCGAGTGGCGTCTTGCAGGGCGAGTTCGCTTTTGCCGATGCCGCCCAGCCCGTACACCGCCGCCTGCGTGATCACCCCGCCCCCGCGCCAGCCGTTAGCGCTTGCGCCACACGCTCCAGAGCGTGGTCACGACCGACGAACACCGCCGCCGACGGTCGCGGCAACCCGGCCAGCCCTGGCGGCGCGCCAGTGACGGCCGCATCCGGCAACGGAGCCCGGGCGGCACCGATCACCACATCACGTGCCGAACCGATCTGATAGGAATCACCGCTGACCAGGGAATTGGTCAGATGCTGCCCGCCGGGCGGAGCCCCGCTATACGCCGACACCGTCGGCGCGGTGGACTCAGCCCCGCCGGATGTCGACATCGTGAGCGTTGCCGATCTGGATCGCGCCCCCGCCTATGTGGCTGCCGGAGATGACCTGACTGCCCATTCCGGCGATGACCGGCCCCGCTTTCAGCAGGTCCGCCACCTCGGCCGCCAAGCTCGGGTCGGCGGCCAGCGCCTTGCGCACCTCAAGCCGTAACACCGCTCGCCTCTCCCTTCGTTTCGCCTCCCGAAGGTCACCGCGATCGTATTCCCCGCCACCCGCCCACACCACCGCCAAACAACGCGATACATCCGCGCACGAGCGTAAGCCGTCACCACTACCGCCATCATGCCGCTCACCTACACCCTCTGACTGCCCGAGGCCCTGCATCGTCACGCGATCGACGGCAGGACGCTCGACGGCGAGCTGGTGGCGCCTGTCAGCGTGAACCTGACCGATGCCCTGTCCTTCTGCCTTGGCATTTTTTCGGCAGGCGCAGGCTTCGTGGACGACGTGTGCGTGCCGGAAATAGTGTCACTGGGTCTGACCTGCGGTATCGACAGCCGTTTCGTTCGTGATTCGGCTGCGAGATAGGGATCGGCCTGGCACCGTGAGTAGTCGTGGCCCTACATCTGGTCTACCTGGTTCTGCTTCGCGTGTTCGGCTGGCTGGCCCTACTCCCCCGTTCCGACGCGGCCAAGAACGCCAAAATCCTTGCCTGCGCCATCAGGTCGCCGTCCTGCAACGGCAGGTGAAGAAGCCGCGGCTCTCCTGGGCCGATCGCGCCCTGCTCTCGAGGCTGACCCGGCTGCTCCCCACGGCTCAGCGCCGCCGGCAGCGCCTGATCGTCTCGCCCCGGACGCTATTGCGCTGGCACGCTCATCTGGTCAAACGGCACTGGATCTTCCCGCATCGGCGTCCCGGCCGGCCGCGCACCGCCGCCACGATCCGCGCCCTGGCGGTGAAGATGGCCCACGATAATCCGTTGTGAGGGTATCGCCGCATCACCGGAGAATTGGCCGGGCTGGGCTACACGGTCGGGCCGTCAACGGTGTGGGCGATCCTCAAAGCCGCGGGCATCGACCCCGCCCCGCAAAGGTCGGGGCCAAGCTGGGCGCAATTCTTGACGGCCCAGGCCAAGACCATCATGGCGGTCGACTTCTTCCACGTCGACACCGCGTTCCTGCGCCGCCTGTATGTGCTGTTCGTGATCGAGCACGGCACCCAGCGGATCCACCTGGCCGGCATCACCGACCACCCCACCGCCGCCTGGGCCGTGCAACAGGCCCGCAACCTGCTCACGGACCTGCAGGAACATATCAGTGCGCAGGCGTGGAGGTTCCTGATCCGCGATCGCGATGCGAAATACACGGCCGCCTTCGATGCGGTGCTCACCGCGATCGGCATGCGCACGATCCTCACCCCGGTTCAGGCACCGAGAGCGAACGCGATCGCCGAACGGTGGATCTTGAGCGTCCGGCGCGAGTGCCTGGACCGGATGCTGATCGTCGGGCCGCGGCATCTGCATGCCGTCCTGACCGAATATATCGATCATTACGATGGCCATCGGCCGCATCGGTCGCTGAATCAAACACCGCCGAACGGGCCAGCAGCCCGCCTACCGGTGACCGATCTGGGCTGCGCGAGTGCTCCGCCGCGACCGCCTCGGCGGACTGATCCACGAGTATTCCCAGGTCGCATAAGGTGACACAGTTCTCGGCACCGACAAGGCCGACGAGATCGGCTCGGCGGTGTCATTCACGAGTACCTGCATGCCGCCTGAGCTGCATGGATGAGGTTTTCGGCACGCGCAGAGGTGACAGCGCCCTTTAGGGCACCGTCCACCGGTCGATGTCATAGGGGGCCCAGGCGCCCTTATCTGCATCGGTAAAGGCGGACTGTAAGGAGAACCGCTGCATCCGCACCGGGGAAATCGTACGGAAGGGTTTATCGCCGTTTCTGATCAGAGTTTCTCCTGCTTCTCCGTCCGAGGTCCAGTTCATCTTCAATGACCACTCGCAGTCGCAGGTGGATGTCGTAACTAGCAGCGCGAAGGTGTCGGCTTTCTCCGCCGTGACCTGGTACGGGAATTTCATGGCCGCGTACTCCTGGGCGGGCACGATACCGAATTCCATTTCCTGGGCGGTGGGTAACGAGCTGTCGACAGCGACCGGATCTTTATCGAGATTTATTCGGGCGAACTGTGTTTGGAATGGATCGCCGCAGGGGAGCTTAAGGATCACCCCTGTGGGGGCGGGTCTTCTTTTCACCTCCACGACTTCGAAATTGTTGATCACCACGGCGGTGGTTGAATTTCCTTGCACGGTCAGGTGTAGAACGGAGGTCGACGCGGCAGAACCTCGCTTGGCGATCCAGTCGCCGAAGGACGCATCGGAGCTGTATTCCGGTGGCGGAATGCCGATGTCCGTGATCGTTTTGTCTGGAACAATGACGCCGCCGCATGGGGAGCCGGTGTAGTTCCAGACGGTCACTTTTGGTGCGGAGGGTTCCTTACCTACGAAAGGGAGACGCTCGGCGGATTTGGTGATGATGATTGTGCCTACCGTGGTGACCGCCGCGACGGTCAATGCGCCGACGTAGATACCGGCCTTCTCCCGCACGGAGGAGGCCAAGCGTTTCATTGGCGGCTGTCGTTGTCTTTGCTGTTTGATCGCTCTGCGGGACTGAGTGCGACGCCAGAAATCAGCTCTGGCCCGCTCGTTGCCTCTCACGAAGGCTGCCTCACTACTTCAGGGACGGTTTGGTGGCACAAGTGGTGAGGGTAGCCTTCGCGATCGGGCCTTGTCGGCATTTATCCCATTATGGCACTTCACATCGCCGACATCGGGAGGTTAACTGAGTGAGCTATTTCAACCTGAAGGCGCTGGTCACAGCCCTGTTGCGGATCTCATGTCTTGATCACAAATAGTGAAGCTCCTGGTAGATGGGTTGTCGACCAAGAGCAACACCATTCCAGGAGCTTCGCGTGCTGTTCTACCGTGCCTGTAAGTGCCGAGAATCGTGTCACCTTATGCGACCGCCCACGGCACCGACGCCGAGATCCTCACCTGGCTGGACGACCACTCCCGCTACGCCCTGCACCTGACCGCATGGCCCCGCGTCACCGGCCCCATCGTCCGCGACACCTTCCGCCAGGCCGTCACCACCCACGGCGTGCCCGCCTCCGCAGCTCACACCCCCAAGTTCGAGTTCGAGCGGCTCACCACCGCTACATCACAGCAATCCTCCGTTCTGCTGGGCACGAAAGGCTCAGTTGCTGCCCTCCACGTAGAGTGGCGGGATATCAATTTCTGGACTTGCCCCCACAGCATGATCCAAATGAATTAGACTCCGGCATCGCATAAGCTAAATAACATCTGCCGTGCTTGGCTTGCGATCGATCTTGGAACGTGCTACTTACATATCGTGGCAACCAGCCGATCTATTATGAGGGTGCATGCCTGCTGGCCGAGCATCAAGAATACGACAGCATGATCCACGACCCACACGGCTGCGGTGGTTTAAGAAGTCGGCCATCATTGTCGGCGGCGCTGTATTAACGATACTTACGGGAACGGTCGTCGCTGTCACCTCCGAAGTGGCCAAAGAAATCGCCAAGCCAGGGTCATCTCCAACTCCGAGCCCTTTCCCCTCCTCTCCGTCACCGAGCTCGTCACCATCCCCGACTTCGACAGCCAGGTCCACTCCTGTGCCTAGCCCAGCAAGTCTGGTTTCATCTCTGATTCTTAAAGACGTAAAACCAGTAGATAATACTTATGTCTTTGCTGGAAAATATCGCGCAGACAAGGATACTCTCAAGAAGATAAATTCGCTTGCGAAAAGTGATGATCCTGATGCGCTAGCAGAATATATGCGATCACTTGGGGCGGTTGACGTCGACGCTCTTGGCACACAAATAGTCCTGGAGAATGCTGGAAAGACTAAGGTCCGCATCATGGGAATGCGAGTGGTCAAGGAGTGCGGACCACCCCTTTCCGGGACTATCTTTTTCTCGATCCCACAAGGCGATCAGCTCAGTACCACAATCGGGTACAATTTGGACGAAACGGCACCCGTGGCACGCAGCATTGACGAGAACGACCGATGGGGAAAGGCGTACTTTGCTACCCATACAGTCCTTCTAGAGCCTGGCGAGCAGAAGGTATTCGAGATCAAGGCTAAGACCGAAGAGTACTATTGCGAATACCGTTTCGTGATGAAGACCCTAAGGGATAGGATCACCCATGAAGAGCTTGTAGACAATAACGGAAAACCATTTCGCATCAGTGCCTTAAGTTGGCATATCGAGGATTATCCACATACCTTGCGGGACTACAGCCTTACAGGGCTGACAGCATTCTCGGATGCTGAGACGGTGGGTGCCGGTTCTGCGGATCACGGATGGATCGCGTACGGCGTGGCGTAGCCCTGACATGCAACAAGACCCCATAGAACGGCGGTTACCACACC